>JALVXE010000104.1 GCA_027038385.1 Thermotogaceae bacterium | reverse complement strand
TTATAACTCCTTCCGCGAGGATCTTGAGAGCGCCTTCCGGTATTTTCACACTCGCTTCCTTGACGACTGGGAAGAACCCGACGTTCTTCAGTATATCCACCTGTACCTTTGGAGAAGTTAAGTAATCTATGAGTTTTTCGATCTCATCCATGTTCGGCGCATTCTTCGGAACGGCTAATCCAACCAAAACGATTATATACCCCCTTCCCATGGGCCCACGCGGAGCTGGAACAACGACGAACTTGTCGGGCATCGTAACGATCGCCTGCTTGATCCTCGCGGTGTGATCCCAAGCTATCCAAACTTCTCCCCTCATAAGTGGTTCGCCCATGTTGTCCCACACAGAGCTCGACGGGTTAACGTATTTCATGAGCCTTTTCAGGTAGTTCCACATGTCGATGGCCCTGACGCTATCAAACTTTATGGCCTGCGCTCCAGTGAAGGACGGGTAGATGTAACCGTGCAAAAACCTGTGCCAGAGCCCTTTTGGACCCATCGGAAATCCTATGGGTTGTTTCATATCTGTGTTCTTCGCTATGTTGGCAGCCCACTCGTAAAGGGCCTCGTACGTCCACTTTTCGGTTCCCTTTATGACGTCTTCCCTGGTGAGCCCTCTTGGGAGGTACTTGAAGGCTTCCTTGTTCACCACAAAAACATAGGTCGCCTGTAGCCAAGGTATGAATATCTTCTTGCCGTTCACGTAAGCGTACTTCTCAAGTAGGAAAGTCTTTCCTGGAAACTTCAAGTTGCTGAGATCCTGGAGGAATCCTTTGCTCGCAAGCAGGTATAGCCCACCCTGTAAATCTGCTACGAGTCCGACCTTTACCTTTCCTGACTTTTGCTCAGCCTCGATCCTGGAAGATACCTCAGCGTAGCCGAGATTTATGAGTTCGACCTTGATACCGGTTTCCTTTGTGAACTCCCTGAGTTTTGAAACGAGGAATGCTCTCTCTTCAGCTGGTGACATCTGTGTTGAAACGAAGTAGACCTTTCCAAACATGGCAACTACCAAAAGAAGCAATGCCAACACAACAAATTTCTTCACAGTCCCCACCTCCTAGAAAAATTTTTTCAGATATGTATATATGGAGAAAATAACCTCCAGTAAGAAATAATACCACCACTCTTCTTGAAAAACCAAATTTTCGAGGTGGTTCAGCTGGCACCTTCAAGCTTCCAGGCTATGGCGTATCTGTAACCTCTTCTGCTGACGGTGAGATCTCCGAACTTCTCAATGATGGCTAGCGTTATCACTAGGCCGCTCTTGAGGGTTTTTCCTCTGCCGTGTGGAACAAAAGGAAGGGAATCTATCTCTTCTGGCGTCATTTTCTTCACAAGATCAAAGAGCTTCTCCACGAGTTCTGAACTTATCACCGATCCGTGAACCGATGAGAGTTCCCATTTTCCGAACATGTAGGATGCTATCGTCACAAAGGTTCCACCTATTCCAACTGGAGTCCCTTGAAAATCTGGAAGATTCTCCTTCACGAAATCCACCTTTTTTCGAAAATTCCTTTCACTCATCTCTCCGATTCTCCTTGTTCCAAGTGGAAGGCTGACCCATTCTCTTTCGTTCACCACTTCAAGACTACCTCCACCAAGATCGAAAACGAGAGGATTCTTCAAGTTTATCTCATCGTCCATTCTCACAGATAAATACGAATACCTCGCCTCTTCTTCCGGAGTTAAAACCTTTCCAGGAAGATCCTCTTTGATCTTTTCAAAACACCAATCGCCGTTTTCGGTGTTCCTGAAAACCGCAGTCCCGAAAACGTGAACATTCCTCGTGAACCTATGGACGCTTTTGAGCATCTCGGAAAAGGTTTTTTTGAGGTTCGAACAATCTTTAAACCTTCTGTTCACGACGTAAGATATCGTGGATACCACGGCGACGTCCTCGAAGATCTCCCTTTTTCCGTCGATGACGAGTGAGATGAACGAATTTGACCCCAAATCGAATACGGCTACCATTCGATCAACCTTCCAGTGTAATCGAAGAACTTTCCGGTATCCTTAATGGTTACCTTTCTAGCGAGCGACACGATTCCTTCAGCAGATTCCTCCGGAAGAACTGGCGCTCCTTTTCCGCCCATATCAGTTCTCACCCAACCAGGGTGAACTGATACCACGACAATTCCCTTCATCCTCAACCTGCTTGAAAGTAGCCTCGTGACCATGTTCAGCGCGGCTTTGGATATAGAATAAGAATAGCTCGGTGTGGAAGAAGCTTGCGATATCGACCCAAGGACCGAGGATGTGTTAACGACTTTCGAATTTGAATTCAGTTTTCCTTCTTTATCCAGAAGCGAAGTCAGTTTCAAAGGTGCGAACGTGTTGACCTTTATCGTCTCCAAGAAAGTGTCTTGGGAGAAATTCGGATAGTCTTCTTTGAAAAGCACACCAGCGTTGTTCATCAAAAAATCGACCTTTTCATCCACAATTTCCACTATTTTTTCTATAT
>JALVXE010000103.1 GCA_027038385.1 Thermotogaceae bacterium | reverse complement strand
CCATATCCATCAGTTGGTATTTCACAGAAGAGCTTCCAGAGTTTATAACCAGTATCTTCACCTTTTTCCCCTCCCAATCACGCTTTGCCACTTGATCCAAGGAATCTGATTCTATCCCTTATCACCTCAACGAGTGCATCCCTTCCAGGACCCAGGATCTTTCTCGGGTCTATCTCGGATTTCTTCTCGCTCAGCACCTTCCTGATCTCCGCCGTAAAGGTTATCCTCAGATCCGTATCGACGTTTACCTTGTTTATCCCGAGCTCTATCGCCTTCTTAAGGGCGTCAGCTGGGACACCTTTAGCTCCCTTTATCTCCGCTCCGTATTTGTTCGCGAGTTCGACCTTCTCCTGCGGGACCATCGAAGCCCCGTGAAGGACGAGCGGGATCTTCGTGTATTCTTTGACTTTCTTTAGCCTATCGAAATCAAGCTTCGCCTCTCCCTTAAACTTGAAAGCCCCATGGCTCGTACCTATGGCGGGCGCTAGAAAGTCAACTCCTGTCTTCTCGACGAACTCCTTCGCCTCGTCAGGATCCACCAATACGGACTCCCTAGACGAGACGTTGTCCTCTATTCCCGCCAGCTTTCCAAGCTCCGCCTCCACGGATATTCCGAGCGGATGTGCAAGCTCCACGACTTTCTTGGTACCCTCGAGGTTCTTCTCGAAAGGTTCAGCCGACAGATCTATCATAACAGAGGAGTACCCCGCGCTCAAAGCGTAGAGTATGAACTCGATGTGCTTCCCATGATCCAAGTGAAGCGCCACGGGAACGTCCACACTTTCGGCGAGAAGCTTGACCATAGCGTAGGCTAGCTTCGCGCCCCTGAAAGGATCACCGTTTCCGATGTATTTCATCGCCCCTTCGGAAGTGGCGACTATGACCGGGGCTTTTTCGGCTTCTGCTGCCTCTATTATCGCTTCCAGGAACTCCATGTTGTTGAAGTTGAAAGCCCCAACGGCATAGCCTTCTCTATTCGCCTTTTCCAGTATGTCTTTCGTCGATGCGTACATCTCAATCCCTCCTTATCTTATCTTTGAACGCCATTATCACCGGCTCTGGCACCCACTGGGATATGTCCCCACCTAGCGTAGCAACCTCTCTAACGAGCGTCGAGGATATGAACGAATATTTCTCATCCGTCATGAAAAAAACCGTCTCGAGCCCTGGAAGGAGTTGTCTATTCGCATTCGCCATCTGGAGCTCAAACTCAAAGTCCGTTACGGCCCTCAATCCCCTTATGACCACCTTTATGTTCATATTTCTCGCGTAGTCCACCAACAGTCCGTCGTGCATATCCACAACGACGTTGTCTATACCATCGATCGACCTCTCCACCAGCTTCATCCTCTCCTCCGTCGTGAAGAAATACTTCTTCGCCGGGTTTCTCATGACGACGACGTACAAGGTGTCGACCATCTTCGCGGCTCTCTTTATCACGTCCAGGTGCCCGAGCGTTATCGGATCGAAGGACCCGGGATACATCGCTCTCATCTGTTTCCCCCTCTTTTTCTCCATCTCTTTCTCAAAGAATTTATCATCTCATCGAAAGACTTCAGACTCTTATCGAGAGGTTTCACGAACTGTCTCATATCTATCCTGAACGACTCCTCCATCCCGAAGTTCGACAGAAGCTGACGTGCCTGCTCTTCGAATCCGCTCATTATGTCTTTCTCCATCTCGTTGAACTTTCTCATCATCTCCTTCTGAGCTCTTTCAAACTTTCCAAGTGTTTCCTTTCCAAACCTCATCATCTTCATCTGTGGAAGTTCCAGGTATTCTCCGTTAGTTCTGACCCAGACCTCTCCCTCGTAGTTCCTTATCGATAGCCCGTCTGAGGCCTCAACCCCAAGAATCGTTCCCCTAACACCTGCCGTGACACTCTGGCTGTCAACGAGGAGCACCGTGTTGAACATCTCCTTCACGACCTTGCTCACGACCTCTCCTTTGACAACCTCTATCCTTATGAAAACCGTCTTTGAATCACTCCGCACTTTCTTTATGAGAACTTCTGAATTCGGAGCTATCTCTATCTCGTTCCCGCCTGGACCTTCAAGGACAGCGTAAGAATCCTCAAGAACCTGTAGCTGATCACCTTCAAAGAGCCTCTCACCGGATGAGACGGGTTTGTAGAAATCTTTCCCCTTTCTTTTGACTGACACATAACCTCCGAAATCCTTCACCTCGAAGAACTGCTCTTTCATGGAAGTGTAATCTGGAAGAACTTCTACCGAAAAACTCAAACTCTCTCCCTGGGCTTTCACTTTGAAATCAACCTTTCCAGCCTTTCGAGGCGCCTCATAATCCAACATGGCGCTTCCCATGTCGAACTCTACGGGATTTCTCGTCAAGATCTCCCCAGCGCTCGGTGAAACCTCCGCGTCTCCCATGTAGAGCATTCCAAAATCGTCCATCAGAGTGAGTATGATCTGAGCCTTTTTCCCAGCTATTACGTCTTCTGGCACTTTGTAAAAGAGCTTCATGGAGAACGCAAGAGCCGCAAAAATCAGAAAGAAAGTGAACACCGCTTTCACCATTTCACCCCTTGAAGGATTCTATCACAACAGCTTCGCTTTGAGCTTTTCAAAAATCTCCTTTATCGCTTTGGATGCAGGACCGTCTGAGAACTCAACAACTGCCTTCCCGTACACGTTCGATTTGACTACATCGGGATCGAACGGAATCTTTCCTATGATCTCTATTCCCTCACTTTCGCAGTACTTTTCTATCTCCTCGGATTTCTCCACGTTTATATCGAACTTGTTCACAACCACACCAAAATCCCTTCTGAACTGCCTGGTGAGTTCCACGATCCTCTCCAAATCGTGGAGTCCCGACATCGTCGGCTCCGTGACTATCACGACGTAGGTCACCCCGGTTATGGATGAGGACGCCGGGCATCCTATTCCGGGAGCTCCGTCTATTATCACGACTTCCCTCTTCTCCTCTTTTGCCACGGATATCGCGAGTTTCCTAACCTCAGCTATGAGTCCTCCACTTGTCTCCTCACCCGGCTCCAGCAGCGCGTGTATCATCGGCTCGTTTGTTCTTCTTGCGATCGATGAGAAATAATCGCCGCTCTTCTCATCGACGAGCTCTATCGCATCCACCGGGCACGCCACAACGCACGCGTTGCATCCCTCACACGCGTACTTATCTACGTAGTAATGATCCGTCACGTATATCGCATCGAACCTGCAGACCTGCCTGCAGATATTACACATCACACACTTATCGATGTCTATCTCGGCCTTCTTTCCTCCGATGTATTCATGGGTCTCTTTCACCTCCGGATCCAATATCAAATGCAGATTTGGTGCATCGACATCGCAATCCGAAACAACGGTTTTGTCCATATCAAAAAGAAAAGCCAAAGATGCTGAAAGAGTCGTCTTCCCAGTACCGCCCTTTCCGCTGACGACCGCTATCTGTATCATCTCGCATCACTCCCGACTTCACTTTCTATCGTCTTGTAAAGCTCTGAGAACCTCTCTTTCCAGTCCTCAAGATGCTTTGAGAACAGCTCGCCCCTTGAGTAATATTCTGCTATCCTTTTATCGAAAGGTATTCTCATGAGAACAGGAACGTTTTCCTCTATTAAAAACTCCTCCAAATCTTTGAAATCCGGATCGTACCTATTTATGACGACTCCGTGTTTTATACCCATATCCTTGACGACACGCATCGCCATCCTCAGATCGTGAAGACCAAACGGGGTGGATTCCGTCACGAGGATTGCGAAATCGCTCCTTCTCAGACTCTCGACTACCGGGCAGGAAGTTCCCGGGGGCGAGTCTATTATCGTGACCTCGGCGCTTCTCATCTCTTTCTTCATCTCTCTGATGATCCTCACACCTGAGGGCTCTCCTATGTTCAGAAGACCCATTCCGTACTTGATCCCCTCCTTCGTCTTTCCGAAAGATATCTTTCCTATAGATTTTGGCCTCTCGGATATAGCCTTCTCAGGACAAATCATCGCACAGGCTCCACAACCGTGGCAGAGGTAATCAAATACCATCACAGTCTTCGGGAAGACGACTATCGCCCCGAACTGGCACACCTTCGCGCACTCTCCACAAAGAGTACACTTGTTCTTGTCCACAACTGGAAGGAGTATATCCACGCTCCTCTCAAAGTCTATCTCTATATCGAAGAATATGTGCGTGTTCGGCTCCTCAACGTCCGCATCGAGCAGCTGAACATCCTTTCCCTCCTCGTGAAGAACGTAGGCAAGGTTCGTTGAAACGGTCGTTTTACCAGTTCCACCCTTTCCGCTTAGAACATTCACTATCATATCGATCCCTCCATTATATGTTTTGTGCATATATATTCTAACCCTTAACTACGAATATGTCCCTATCCAGTGAAGTCAGAACTTTCACACCTTCCCTTTCCATGACAACGTTATCTTCTATCCTCACGCCAAATTTTCCCTCAAGGTATATTCCAGGCTCTATCGTGAAGACCATCCCCTCCCCTATGATGTCCCTGCTCAGTCTCGAAACCCTCGGAGCTTCGTGTATCTCAAGTCCTATTCCATGCCCAAGCCCATGACCGAACTCATCGCCGTAGCCGGCTCTTTCTATGCAGCTTCTCGCAAATCCATCGATCTCATCGCCCCTCATCCCGCTCTTCGCTTTCTTCATAGCCTCCCTCTGGGCGCTTAAAACGATCGAGTGGATCTTTCTCATCTCACCGGTTGGCTCTCCAACGGAGACCATCCTCGTTATATCCGATACGTACCCGTCATAGACACATCCAAAATCAACGACTATGAGATCACCTTCTTCGATCTTCTTGTCAGAAGCCACACCGTGTGGCATAGCCGATCTGTACCCAGATGCGATTATCGTATCGAAAGATGGACCTTCCGCACCAAAACTTTTCATCTTGTACTCAAGAAAAGCCGCCACTTCTCTTTCAGTCCTTCCCGCCTTTATGAAATCGAGCATCTCAAGAAACGCCCGCTGGGCGATGTCTATCGCCTTCTTTATCTTTTCAAGCTCCTCTTCACTCTTCACCATCCTCTGCTCCCTCGTGATCTGATCGACTTCAACGACATCAAACCCTTTGAAGATCATCTCGAACACTTTAACAGAGAGCCGCTCTTTCTCCACACCTATGGTTTTGCACCCTTTCTCTTTTATGAAATCCCTCAAGAATTCGTAGAAATTCTTTCTGGATTCGTACTTGACTATGCTCATTCCCGTCTGCTTTGAAGCTTGCTCTGTGTACCTTGAATCGGTTATGAGCCACTCTCCAGATCCTGAAA
Source organism: Thermotogaceae bacterium (assembly GCA_027038385.1). Taxonomy (GTDB): domain Bacteria; phylum Thermotogota; class Thermotogae; order Thermotogales; family Thermotogaceae; genus WGAO01. Next base: position 5,395 of record JALVXE010000103.1, on the reverse strand, counting down.
CGACGAGAGTTGCAAAGGTCCCAGTGAAACCGGTGTAATATATAAGGGAAGGCCTTGACGATCCCTCGATGTTTACCAAAACCACACAATCAGCACCAGACTTTTCCAAGAGCTTCTCTCTTCTATTTCTGTACACATCAATCACCTCCGTAGGGATTGTAAACCTTTTCGGAGAAATATTAAGTCGAGGTGATCCGTGATGAAGAAAGTTGTGTTGATTTTATTCGCGCTCACGATCGTCTACCTAGTGAGCTCTTGCAGTTCCCCTAAAGTCAATTACGTCGTCAGCATAGATTACCAGCCGAAGGACGTCTCGGCTGGAGATCTCGTAACCATATCCCTGGACGTCGCTCCGAGACCTTTCGCACAGATAGGGAGTATGGGAATAATAGAGGTGAACGACAAGAAATATCAATCGAGCCTGGTGCCGTTTAAAAAGCAGATAAGGGTTCCAGAAGGCACAGTGAAGATAAAGGGAGAGTTCATATTCAACGGAGAGGTTTACGAGAGCGCGACCACAACATTGGACGTGAAGAGTTTGAGCGACGAGTACAGCGTTTACCTGCAAGTTCCAAACGACACGCTTTTGGGAACGGAAGTGTCTATAAAGGCGACGGTTGTTCCAACGCCAGATTTCAATGGTTGGAGCATATACGTGTACGTAGACGGTGAAAGGGTGTGCAACTTGGTCCCAGAGGATAAGAACTTCGAGAAGGGATGCGAAGTTAACCTCCCGGCAGGAGACCATAAGATCCAAGCCGTAATGGAGAGCCCCTATGGGAAGGTGAAAAGCCCTGAAAAAGATCTCAGGATACTCGACACGACTCCACCTGAGATAGACGACGTTGGGATACTCCCATCGACACCAGTTGCGGATGAACCAATCTATTTCTTCGTGAAATTCAAGAAAATTGAGAGCGGCGCTCAGGTGGAGATATACAGAGACGGTGAGCTATCCGGTCAGTCCAAACCCCTTGGAAACATTTCCTTTTTCTCTCTTGGTGACCTCGATCCCGGAGAGCACGAGATAACCGTTATAGCCAAAAACGTGAGTGACTACGCGAGCACGAAAAAATACACGTTCACCGTCTTGAGACATGATGAGAAACCCCCAAAGGTTTTCATAAATATGCCAAAATACGTCTTTTCGACGTCGGAGAGCGTCTATTCTAAGATAAATATGTCGGATGACGGCGGAATCGTGAAGTACACGGTGTTTCTGGATGGGAAAGAATACACCACAGAAGACGTCGATATGATGACGAACCTTGAAAGAAACTTCGACTTTGGGAGAATGAGCAATGGATTACATTCGGTTTCAGTGGAGGCATATGATAGAATAGGAAGGAGCGGATCGGACAGGGTTAACTTCTTCGTGAGCAACAGCATTGTCGACGTCGTCCTCTCCATAGACCCTGCGCAGCCGGAGGCGAGCCAAGTCGCGAGGTTTCAAATAGCCCTTGGCGTTCCTCTATCAGATGTCGAAAGCTTGGATCTCGTGGTTGACAAAGACACTGTTTACAGCTACACAGCCGGAGGAACGGAAACTCTCAAGCCCTACATTGAATGGCGTGCAACTCCTGGCCGTCATAGGGCTACAGTTTACGTCAAGACTGCCGATAATAAATACGGTATAGGAGTACTCGAGTTCACCGTGAAGGATATGGAACCTCCTCAGGTAGTCACGATGTACGTGAACGGAACGGAGCTGTCCAGAGACCCGTACAAACCGGCGATTCTCAAAGTTGGAGCTCACAGAGTGAGGGTATTTGTGAAAGATGATGGGGGACTCCCGAAGGATAACGTCATAAAACTCGACGTTTACGACATGGACGGAACGACGGTGTATCTGCAGACGCTTGTTCTAAGCCAGGACGCCATATCCCAAGACATGAAAGAGGCAACCTACACGATAACCCTGAACTTCCCGATAGGAAAGTACAAACTTGTTCCAAAGGATATAGAGGATGCAGCTGGAAACACCTTGGAGAGTGCCGAGCCGTTCTACATGAAGGTCTCGTTTTGAAGAGAATGAAAAATTGAGGGGGAGGTGATCGGCAAAGAGAGGGTATCGCGTGCTCTAAAAATGAACAGAAGACGATGCTAGCTAGAGACCTGGATACCATGAAAACCCTGGGAAAATTCCAAAGAGGAGGTGGTTTTATGCGGAAGTTTGTCTTACTCTTAGCGCTGGCCTCAGCTATAGCTTTGGCAGGATATGCTCCACTTGGATCAGGTGTTAAATCTGCACCAATAGTTGTTAGCTCAGTGCCAGGCAACAGTATATACGTTATTGTTACGCCAGACGATGGGAATATAGCTATGTACGATATAAATGACATCAACCCCCTTTCTGTTCCCAAGTGGACATCCCCTGTGAACAACATCAACGGCATTCCTTCTACGGGAGGGCACATAGAAGGGGTTATAGGGGCAACGGTACACAATATCCTTATGGTGGCTCCAAAAGGTAAGGGGTTAATAGGCATTGATTTCAGCGCAACCAGTGCAGCTGCGTCAAGTGTCGACACTGGATACTGGAACAGCCTTACCGGAGGGATAGCGGTGTTTGAAGCAAGCGAGACAGATTCTGCAACTATGTACATAGGCGTCGTTGGAATCTCTGAAGACGGAAACATAGTTGCGGACATAATAGACTTCAACGGGGACTTCACGGTGGCCGCGAGTAAGACCGATCCTTTGAACGAGGGCGCATATTCATCAGTAGCAGTTGATAACGTAGTCGAAGGTAATGTTGGAAGCGCGATGATATACTTAGGAACGGATGAGAATTTCTATGTTTACGCATTAAACTGGGATATAGATAATGAAGTTGCTACTCTGACTCAGCTCAAAAAACTTCCGATATCCGGAAAAGCTCAGTCTGGAATAGCTCTCGATGATAACAACGCATACTTTCTTACATACGGACTTGACAGTGTCTGGTTCAACGTTTATCCAAAAGGTGGAAACGCCGTTTTATCCTACAAAGTTCCTTTGGAAAGCGGATACTCTGTAAACGGATTCCCAACGAATTCTCCCGTCGTTGTAAATTACGGAACGGGAAAACAGATATTCTTCGGGATAGGCAAAGCAGTTTACTACTACGATACGAACACATATAAGCTAGACAAATATGCGGATATAGGGGAACCGATCTACGCTGCTCCAATAGTCCTCAGCGATAAGGATAATCCAGAGAACTCTATTCTTGCTGTAGTAACAGCTAATGGAGATGTTTACAGAGTTGACTACCAGAGTGAAACTCTCATTTCGAGCGAATGTGCTCAGGGTGACGGCTACGTTTACACTCCACCTGCGGCAAGAGGTGGAAAACTGCTTTTCGCGGTTTCAACATTTGACGGTAAAGGGAAGCTGTGTGCTGTTGATATAAGCGACTTCTCAGCTGGTGCTAGCTCAGGATCTCCATGGCCGGCATTTGGGTACACTGATGGCAGAACTCAAACCGCGGGATACAACCCACCATTCAAACTTCCCATATTCTTGAAAGCCTACATGCAGGATGGAAGCTCTATCAATGGAATAGGAGTTGAGGCAACATACACTACAGACGATACAGATATCGGCACTGTTAGATTCGATGGGATAGTAAACGTTCCGCATAACGGAGATGCCACGGTAGTTGCCCTTGACTACGCAACGGACATTTATTCTCTGGTTGACGGAACAGATGCATCTTATGTCTTTACAAAGTGGATAGATAACGATTCAACCAATCGTGTTAGATCCGTGAGTAATCTTGAAACTTCCCAGATTTGGAAGGCTTCTTATACCCTCTCATACTTAATCCAACACGAGATAAGAAATTACATCGATGATAGTTTGATTTCATCAGATACAACATGGGCTACTGCTCTTGAAAACTACACCCTAAACGCCGCTGCAACATATGTTCTTGTCAGGTGGGAAATTTACACCCCTGATTCCGCAACACCTATCGTATCTACAAACACAAGTCTTACCTTGAATGTCAAAAGTCCTATTCTTGTAAAAGAATACGTAAAAAGAGTCTACGGGCATGTTCAGTTTAAGTATCCAAAATACATAATGGAACCCATTGCGCCAGCAAACAGATTCATGGCGGTGGTTAAGGTTACAGATCTTTCAACTGCAAATGCTGGGGATGATGCTACAGAGATCAAGGCGTTTGATCTGAAGATAGATTTGTCATCTCTGCCGTTCGATGTGAGTCTGATCGACTCAACATACCAAGTTAATCTTGAATATCCGACAAATGTAAGTGCAACAACAGCCAAGCTGTTGATTGATAGGATAAACGATGGAAATGTCGTTGAATACATCCTCGCACTTTCAACGCCAGTTGAGCAAGCTACAGACATATTCATGGCTACACTAACATTCCAATATTCCGGAGAAGGATTTCCTTACGATTCCGATAGCGTGTTCACCGACAATATGATAAGCATGAAAGTAGGAGATAAGGATGTCAATCAAGGTGTTGCAAAACCGATGCTGTCCTCTGACTATCCGAAGATGGTTGGATACCTGCCAGAATTCCTGGGATACACATCACTCCTAGGAGATTTTGACAACAACGGCTGTGTTGATATCTTTGACTTCATGGCTCTTACAAACCACTATGGTCTAACACCCAGTGATCCTGATTGGAATCCGATATACGACATTGGACCTAGAGAAGATTATGACCTCCCATCAACACCAGGATACCTGGTACCACAAAACCCAAGAACCGTTGATTTCACAGATCTGCTGATTGAATCGTTGATGTACGGCACGTGCAGGTGATCAGTAGAAAGGGGGGATGAAATATGAAAAGATATTTGGGAATAATAGCGGTTGCTTCTCTTGTGTTTGTTCTGTTCTCATGTGCTTTGGTTCAGCCAAAGTCTGAGATAGAGCTCAAAGGTCCTGATGGAAACATGTATCTTCTCCCGGTAAAGGTCGGAGGAACGGCTGCAATCATCAAAGACGGGAAGATACTCGTGGATCTGAAAGATGGTGAATACCCGCTTGAGATAACGAAGGATACGAAGATCTTCAAGAAAAACTACAATGTCGTTATAAAGAATGGAAAAGGCGTTGTGAACCTTGAGAAAACGAGCAACGTAGCCGCAGAGTTCTTCAACACTGCGAAGGGAAGAGTTCTTGTTCTCGCGAACATGGGAAGCTACAAGGCTATAGACGTCAGGTTCAAATACGTGGGATCTGCCAGTGCAAGCGGAGGAGATGGAGGATCGTATCTCTACATATACAACACGAGGGCTCTTGGCATCGCTGCAAAGAGAGGAGGGGCTTTGAAAGATTTCATGGTCTTCAAAGCCCCGAGCGCCTGGCAGAGCATAAAGAGCATAAGGGCAGTCGATAAGAGCAACGTCGAGCATCCGATATCCTT
>JALVXE010000102.1 GCA_027038385.1 Thermotogaceae bacterium | reverse complement strand
CTGAATGTCATACTTGTGGGTGGACGGCGTGCACGGATAACTAAAACAGGGGGCTTAGCCCCCTGTTTTTTTATATCTTGAACTTCCCTACGGCTTCTTCTAGTTTTCTTGAAAGGTCGCTCAGGTTTTGCGCGGCCACCGCCACTTGCTCTGCACCTTCTGACTGCTGGTATATTGAGTCCACAATTGAACCCATCTGATTCGAGACGCTTACAACCGATCTAGACATCGCATCGACTGCGCTTGACATCTCTTGAGCTGCGGCGCTCTGCTCCTCTGCTATTGCGGCTATGTTCTGAGCAGCGCTCTGAATGGCCTCGATCCTATCCATAATGTCCTCGAACTGTTTACTTGCAACTTCGGAAGCCTCCTTGGATTTTTCAACACTCTCGTTCATCTTCTCGACAGTTTCGTTGGTCGTACTTGTCTTATCCTGAATTTCCTTGAGCATGTTCGCTATCTTATCCGTCGCTGCTCTTGATTCCTCCGCTAGTTTCCTTATCTCATCTGCAACCACCGCAAAGCCTTTGCCAGCTTCTCCAGCCCTAGCAGCCTCTATAGCAGCGTTAAGAGCCAAAAGGTTCGTCTGCTCGGCTATCGAGTTTATCGTGTCGACTATCTCCCCTATGTTTTGCACCCTCCTCGTAAGGTCTTGAACAACTTCTGCCGTCTTTCCGGTTTCTTCAACAACTCTTTCTATATCGCTGACAACTTCCTCAATAGCCTTCATTCCATCCTGAGCAAGTTTGACCGCTTCAGATGATCCATCGCTCATCTCCTGAACGGCTCTTGAGACGTTTTGAGCCCCGGCGGCAACTTCTTCTATACCCGAATTGACCTGCTCAACCGATTCCGTTACATCTTCTATACTCTTTCTGACGCTTTCGGCTTGAGATGCCAGTTCCTCGGAAGATGCACTGTGCTCCTGAGATATCGCTGCAAGGTCATTCGCGGCATCGTTTATAGATAGAGAAGCAGATTTAATGTTTTTAACCGCTTCTCTGAAGTTTTTCATCATGTGGTTCAAGGATTCTGCCATCTGCGCTATCTCATCTTTTCCTCTTGTCGAGAAATTCACCGTGAGGTCTCCGTTGGCTACCTTCATAACCGCCTCTCCAAGGTTTCTTATCGGTTTTACTAAAGCCTTGGTGAACACTATTGCTACCAGTACGCTGATACCGGATACGATGATGAGAACTATAAGACTGAATTCTAGAATCTTTCTGGCAGCTGCAGTGGCTTCCGAGTAGTCAACATCTCCTATTATTGCCCAGTTGAGCTCTTTGAATTTGAACGGCATATAGGCACTGAGAACCAAAACCCCTCTGTAGTCTTTTGTCTTCATCCAACCAGATTCACCTTCCAGTGCTCTCTTAGCGCTCTCAGTTTCCACTTTTCTCTTGAGAATGGTGCTCTCTTTTGCAAATCTCGAGTCACTCCTCATCAAGTAGTCAGGACCGACGAGATAAGTCTCCCCCGTTTTCCCCATTCCGGTCTTTTCCTGTAAGATTTTGTTTATCTTGTCTATGGGAAGCTGAATTATCAGGTACCCAACCACTTTGTTAGATCTGTCGCGAACAGGCACACCGGCGAAGGCAGCAGGTATCCCGTGAGACGGTGCATAGGATTTGAAGTCGACAAAGTGAACCTCGTTGTCCTTTGAGTTTTTGAGTATCCTGTACAGATCAGCGAGATTTGTGTCTTTCCAGCGCCCATGTTCCAGATTCGTCGCGAAGTCTCTTTCTTTGTAGTACGTATAAACCACATTTCCTTCAGGGGTTACGAGGAATATGTCGTAAAACCCCATCCTGTCCACGATTTCCTTCATCACGGGGTGAATCTTTCTGTGGATTATGTTGTACTGGATCATCGATATGACGTCCATATCACCTTTTGGTGACAAGAGTTTGTACTTCTCGCCCACTGGATATGGGTTGTCGTCTATATAGGCTTTTTGCAGAACTTCAACGGCTTTTCCTCCCGTTTCTTTGTTTATTCTCACGTATATCTTCTGAAGTCTTTTCAGTGAATCTGAAAAGAGGCTCCTTTCGGAACTTATGTACAGAAAGCTGTCTATACCCTCAAAATACCTGTTCAAAGCTGATTTCGTTTTTCTCACAACCGCTATCAATTTTTCCGCATAGCTGTTTGTGAGAGATTTGCTGGCCATATGGGTTGTGAAAAACATTAATAAGATCATACTTCCCAAAACGAGGGGTATTACAAGGAGCAAAATCTTCCCCGTGAGCTTCACAATATCACCTCCGCTATTTAGATATTGACAAAATTGGGTTTTAACATGTTTTATTATATTTGTAGTAATCTAACGAATCAATCCGTATTGCAAAAAGTTAAATTATTTTCTGGAAGGTCTACAAAGATGAGAGGCGAAAATCAGTGGTCGAAGAGAAAGCAGAAGAGAAAAAAGAAAAAAAAAAAAAAGAAAAACTCTGTCGCGAACAGGCACACCGGCGAAGGCAGCAGGTATCCCGTGAGACGGTGCAT
>JALVXE010000101.1 GCA_027038385.1 Thermotogaceae bacterium | reverse complement strand
TAACCAAAGTTCTCTAAGAGAACTTGCATTTGATACGCCATCTTATCACCTCAAAAAAGGGCGGGATCAACCCCGCCCCTTTCGTTTTTTCAGAACCAAAGGCTAACAAGAAAATCGTAGCAACTTTTGCTGCTCATTTCTTTTAGCGTCTCGTTTATGAAATCAAGGAGCTCCTTGTCCTCTTTCCTGACGGCTATTCCGTATTTTTCCTCGGAAAGGACTGGACTGGAAATCATCAGTTTGGGATTGAACTTAACATAGGCCTGTGCGGGAGCCGCATCGAGAACAACCGCATCCGTTCTACCAATGGCGAGATCAAGGAAGGCATCGGTGAACCTAGTGTACCTAACCAGCTCCACACCTTTCACCTTCGAAAGGTCTATATCAGCAGTGGTCCCTTGCTGAACACCCACCTTGTGTCCCTTGAGGTCCTCGTAGCTCTTCGGCCTGAATGAATCCGACTTCCTCACGACTATGACCTGACCTGCGGTGAAATATGGTATGGAGAAGCTGACCATCTTTTCCCTTTCCGGCGTTATCGTCATAGCCGCGACTATCATATCGATCTTGTTCGTCATCAGAGCTGGTATGAGTCCGTCAAAAGCTATGTCCTTTATAACGAGCCTAACTCCAAGTTTCCTAGCTATCATCTTGGCTATGTCCACGTCGAATCCAACTACCTGCTTGGTCTGCTTGTCCACAAACTCGAATGGTGGGAAAGTAGCTTCAGTACCCATAATTATGTAGCCGCGTTTCTTTATCTCGTCTATAGTTCCAGACAAAGCCATCACCACGAGAGCCGTTACCACTAAAACTACCAAAAATCTCCTCATACCGAACACCCCCTCAAAGATTTTGGGGTATTGTACCACAAAATTTCTTTTGAAGGTATAATCGCGCCGGAGGTGATCGTCTTGGATACGAAAGTCATCATCAGGGAATACGTGATAACGACTCTGGGATTGGTTTTGACGGCACTTGGACTCGTGATCTTCCTGATCCCAAACGGCATAGCCGCAGGAGGGGTGAGCGGGTTATCGATGATACTCTCCAAATTCATTCACATGCCGATAGGCATATGGATGTACATACTCAACGGCTTGCTATTTTTGATAGCCTTTCTCACCGTCGGATTCGACTTCAGCACGAAGACGATATACTCGACTTTTGCCTTGAACTTCTTCGTGGATTTCTTCGACAGGATCGTTCCGATATGGAAGTACGCTCCGCCGTACGTCAAAGACGTGGACCTTATGCTCGCGGTGTTCTTCGGTGTAACTTTAACGGCCCTCGGAATGGCCTTAGCGTTCTCTCAGAATTCCTCAACCGGGGGAACTGACATAATAGCCCGCATAATGAACAGATATCTTGGAACCGCTATCGGAATGAACCTTCTCATAACGGATTTCACCATAGGTGTCTTTTCAGTCACAGCCTTTGGCTTGGAAAGGGCCATGTATGCTATATTGGCTATAATAATAAACGGATTGATGATAGACTTCATGCTCCACGGTATAGAGCAGTCGAGTGAAGTTTTGATCTTCTCAGAGGAAAAGCTAGATGAGATAAAAGACTTCATAATTGAAAAACTCGAAAGAGGAGCCACGCTGATACCGGCCGTTGGCGCCTACACGGGAAAAGAGAGGAAGATCTTACTAACCGTTGTTAGGAGGAGAGAGCTCGCTGAGATCATTCACTTTCTGAAAGAAACCGATCCCAAAGCGTTCGTCGTCATAAGGGAGGTTAGGCAGGTTCTTGGTGAAGGGTTCAAGAGGATAGAAAAAGCACTGTGAGCGTTTATAATCGTCTCAGGGGTGAGCATTTTGAAGAAAAAAAGTCTCGTGGATATGATATACATGTCCGGAAAAAAGGTAATGATAACTGGTGGAGGTGGAGGAATAGGCCTTGCAGCGGCAAAGAGGTTTGCGGAAGCCGGTGCGGATCTTTACTTAGTTGATCTGGACAGAAGAAAGCTCTCCCAAGCGAGAAGAAGCATTCAAGCGGAGTTTGATGTGGATGTTGAAATCATAAAAGCGGATTTATCGAGAAAAGAAGAGATAGATGCGCTGTGGAAGGATATAGAAGAGTCTGAACCCGATGTTCTGATAAACAACGCCGGGATATACATATTCAGGGATTTCTTGGAGATCGATGAAGAGTTCTTGGACAAGGCCATGAAGGTGAATTTCGAGTCCGTCCTTTGGATGTGCCAGCATTTCATAAGGAGAAGACTTAAAGTTGGTGGTGTGATAATAAACGTTGGATCGATCGAGGCGATAATGCCTTTTGCCTTCGGGCTCGTCCATTACGATGCCGGTAAAACGAGTGTTCTCGCACTGACAAGAGCTTTAGCCAGGGATTTCTCAAGGAAGGGATTTAGAGTAAACGCGGTCATACCAGGTGGAATAGAAACGCCAGGGGTTAAGAAGCTTAAGAAGGAGACAATAACGAATTTGAAAATCGATATGATGAAGCTTGGTATGGATTTCAAATCAAGGCTTCCAATGGGAAGGTTTGGAGATCCGGATGAAGTGGCGAGGGTGATGGTGTTTTTGGCGTCAGATCTCGCTTCCTACATAACGGGAGCTCTTATACCAGTCGACGGAGGATTTCTCTCAGCTTGAAGGAGGGATCTTGTGTGAAGAGCTTTACGGAATACCTATACTTCAACACTCCGAAGAGGAGGATGCTCGTAAGGATAACGGACACGATAAGGGATTTGGTGAGAAAGAGCGGGATAAAAGAGGGTTTCTGCCTAGTCTCAGCGATGCACATAACAGCTGGGATAATAGTGAATGATGACGAGCCGGGGCTCCACCAGGATATATGGGAATGGCTTGAGAAGTTGGCACCGTTCAGGGAAGATTACAAACACCACAGAACGGGTGAGGACAACGGGGACGCACACCTCAAAAGGATACTCGTGCATCATCAGGTCGTGCTTCCAGTCACGAACGGTGATCTGGATCTCGGACCCTGGGAGCAGATTTTCTACGCGGAGTTCGATGGCATGAGGAACAAAAGAGTGGTGGTAAAAATAATAGGGGAGTGATGAGGATGGTCATAAAGAACGTGATGATATTCGATTTCGACAGGTTCATAGAGAAAGGTTTTGTGAGGTTCAGCGACGTTATCGAGGAAGTCGGTTCGATGGAGGATTACAAAGAAAAGCCTGAGGAAGAGGTTTTGGATTTCCCTGGTAAGCTCCTCATGCCCGGATTCATAGTCGGTCACGCGCACATATATTCGACCTTCGCGAGGGGAATGATTGTCCCGTTCAACCCCAAGTCTTTCAAAGATATACTAGAGCAGCTCTGGTGGAAGCTCGATGCAAAGCTCGATATGGAAGCCGTTAAATACAGTGGACTCGTGAGCGCTGTGGAATACATCAAAAACGGTGTTACCACGGTGATAGATCACCACGCGAGCGGCATGGCTATAAGGGGAACTCTGAACACCCTAAAAGATGCCGTAGTCGATATGGGAAAGATGAGGGGGATATTCTGTTTCGAGACATCTGACAGGTTTCCGGTAGACGAGACGATAGAGGAGAACGTCGAATTTCTAAAAAGCAAGTCTGAAAAGCACGCTGGGAGGTTCGGTCTTCACGCGTCTCTCTCGCTTTCAGATGAAACGCTCAAGAAAGTTGCAAATGTTCTGAACGGGGATCCCATACACGTTCACGTTGCCGAGAGTGCAGAAGATGAAGAGGACAGTGTTAGGAAAAGCGGGAGACGCGTCGTCGAGAGACTGGACGAGTTCGGATTGATAAACGAGAACTCCATATTGGCCCATTGCGTTCACATAGATGAGAGAGAAGCCGGAATAGTTGCAAAACGCAAAGCCTACGTCGCCGTGAACGTCACATCGAACATGAACAACGCTGTGGGCCTTCCAAAGACCAAACTCCTCAAGGAGAAAGGGATAAAGATAATAGTTGGAAACGATGGTCTCGGGTACAACATCGCAAGGGACTGGATGAACCTCTACTTCTCTCAGAAGCTCCTTTACGGTGAGCCCACTTACTTCTCCTTGGACGATTTGAAAGATGCTATAGGCAACACCTATGAGCTCGCTTCCAAGCTTCTCGGAATTAAGATTGGAAGGATAGAAAAAGGCTACAAGGCGGATTTCACCGTTCTCGAGTACAAATCCCCAACTCCGATATCCGAAAACAACGCTATGGGACATTTCTTCTTCGGTGTTCTGGATTCTCCAAAGGTAACCGATGTTCTGGTAGACGGGGAGTTTCTGATGAAGGATGGAAAGGTCCACCTAGACGTAGATTCGATATACGAGGAGGCCAGGAGGGTAGCGAGCGCCGTTTGGAAAAGACTCGGATGAGGAGGGATAGAATGATAGATTACGAAAAGATAAAAGAAGCGGCCGATTACATAAAAAGCAAGACGGATTTCAGGCCAAAGATAGGTCTGATACTCGGGTCTGGTCTGGGTTTTATGGCGGATGAGATAGGAAACCCTGTTGTGATAGATTACAAGGACATACCGAACTTCCCGGTTTCCACAGTGTTCGGTCATGAGGGGAAACTCGTCATGGGAAAACTCTTCGGTAAAGACGTCGTCGCGATGAAGGGAAGATTTCACACGTACGAGGGATACGATCCATCCACAGTGGTATTTCCGGTTTACGTGATGAGAGAAATCGGTGTTGAGAGACTCCTCATAACCAACGCCGCCGGTGGAATAAACAGAGATTTTGAGCCTGGAGACGTCGTTCTTATAAAGGATGTCATAAGTATCATATCGTTCAGGAATCCCCTTAGGGGACCGAACGACGATAGATTCGGGCCGAGATTTCCCGATATGTCACAGCCTTTCGACAGGGAATGGATGGACAAGCTCAAGGAAAAGATGGATCTCAAAGAGGGAACCTACATCTGGACCCTCGGCCCGAGCTACGAGACCCCAGCTGAGATAAGGGCGTTTGACAAACTCGGTGCAGATCTCGTCGGAATGTCGACAGTTCCAGAGGTGATAGCGGCCAACCACATAGGCTTGAGAGTCGTTGGGCTCTCCTGCGTGACGAACATGGCCGCTGGGATACTGGACGTTCCTCTGAGCCACGAAGACGTCATGAGGGTGGCGGATAAGGTCAAGGGAAAGTTTGCGAAGATAGTCAGGGCGGCCCTGGAGGTGATCTGAATGATATTCACCCTGACCATGAATCCGACCCTCGACAGGTATTTGTACATAGATGAACTCAAAGAAGACGACACCGTCAGGGTTAAAAAGTACTCGGATTACCCAGCTGGAAAGGGGATAGACGTTTCGAGAGTCATAAGGGAACTGGGTGGTGTTTCAGTCGCAGTCGCACTCCTTGGGGGTGCCACGGGTAGGAAGATAGAGGAACTCCTGGACGAAGAAGGTGTTATATACACGGCGATAAGGGTTGAGCCTGAAACGAGAACCAACGTCATACTTCAGCTGAAAGAGCATCAGTACAGACTCTCGCTTCCTGGAGAGACCGTGAAAAGAGAAAAGCTCGAGAAGGTTAGGGAAACTCTCCAAGCCCTCGTGAGGCAGGGAGACACGATCGTCATATCCGGCTCACTACCGAAGGGAGTCAGCCCAGACTTTTACACCGGGATAATCTTCATACTCAAACAATTTGGCGCCATGGTTTACTTTGACTCTGATGGAGAGAACCTCAAGGCGGGTGTTCTAGCAGAGCCTAAGGGAATAAAACCGAACATACACGAGCTATCAAGGCTCTATGGAAAACCGATAGAAGAGACGGACTTAGCGGAAATCCTCAGAGCCGCAGACAGCATACACCGTAGCTATAGGATAGATGAGGTGATAGTATCGCTCGGTGGCCAGGGTGCGATACTTTACACGGAAGAGGGAATATGGAGAGTTAAGGTCCCAAAACTTCCGGTCGTGAGCGCCGTCGGAGCTGGAGATTCATTCCTAGCCGCGTTTGTGATGAAAAGAACTGAGGGTGTGGATTATGAGACAGCCCTCAGATGGGCTGGAGCAGCCGGGTCAGCCGCCGTTCTAACACCTGGAACACAACTTTGTAGAAGGGAAGACGTTGAAGCACTTCTTGAGAGAATAGAGGTGAAGAAGATAGGATGAGCAAAAAGAAGACGGTTATAATAGTTGAGTCTCCGGCAAAGGCTAAGACCATAGAGAGCGTTCTCGGTAAGGATTACAAGGTTTTGGCGTCCAAGGGGCACATAAGAGACCTTCCAAAAAAGAAGTTCGGAGTTTCGGAAGATCTTGAACCCACCTTCGAGATAATCCCAGGAAAGGAGAAGATCATAGAGAAGCTGGAAAAAGAAGTGAAGGGAAGGAGAGTCCTTCTGGCTTCCGATATGGACCGAGAAGGCGAAGCAATAGCCTGGCACGTCTCGGAAGTGTTAAAAATCCCCAAAACGGGAACGAGGATCACCTTCTCCGAGATAACCGCTCCAGCGATCAAGAAAGCCGTGAAGAATGTCAGAGATATAGACGAGAACCTGGTCCACTCTCAATTCGCCAGGAGGATACTGGATAGAATCGTCGGCTACTCGATAAGCCCGCTTCTCTGGAGGATATACAGGATCAACAACCTCTCGGCTGGTAGAGTTCAATCCGCCACGTTGAAGATAGTCTGCGATCGCGAGAGGGAGATATTCAAGTTCAAGCCCAAGGAATTCTGGAGGGCCCAGGTTTTTCACGACGGTGTGAAATTCGAGCTCGTGAGGATAGACGGAAAAGAAGTTGGAAAGGATCTGAAAGAAGAAGATCTAAAACCACTGGAAAATTTGAAAAAGCTGAAAGTCCTCCGGGTTGAAAAGAAAGAATCCAAGAAATCCCCTCCGGATCCGTTCACCACGAGCACACTCCAGCAGACAGCCGCGGCCAAGTTGAGATTCTCCGTGAAGAAAACGATGATGCTAGCTCAGCAGCTCTATGAAGGCATAGACACAAAGGAAGGACATAGAGCTTTCATAACATATCACAGAACGGATTCCACAAGGATATCCGAAGAAGCAGCGAACGCAGCCAAAGACTTCATAGAGAGAAGCTTCGGTGAGGAGTACGTTGGGAAGGGAAAACGCTCAAAGAAGAAAAAAAACGTTCAAGACGCTCATGAGGCTATAAGACCGGTCGACGTAAACTTGACGCCAGATTTGGCTAGAAAGCTTCTTCAGGAAGACCACGCAAAACTCTACGAGCTCGTGTGGTGGAGGTTCGTTGCCTCGAGGATGAGCCATTCGGTCTACGAGGAGATGAAAGTGGTTCTTGGATACGATGGATATGAATTCGAAGCGAAACTCCAAAGGATGAAATTTGACGGATTCGAAAAAGTGTGGAAGAGGGACGTGGATGAGATTTGGAAGGAATTCGAAGAAGGTCAGGACGTGCCGATCGATGAGATGAAGATATTCAAAGATTCCACAAAGCCACCTGAGAGATTCTCTGAAGGGACGTTGGTCAAAGAGATGGAAAGGCTGGGCATAGGGAGACCTTCAACTTATGCTCCCACGATCTCAACCCTCATATCGAGAAAATACGTTGTGAAGAGGAGAGGAAAAATCTATCCAACGCTCCTTGGTTTTCTCATACTCGATTATCTGGAGAAGAGCTTCCCAGAGATAGTCGATGTCAAGTTCACCGCGAAGATGGAGGAGCAGCTCGATCTTATAGAACGTGGAGAGAAGCCACACAAGGAGATCTTGAGGAGCTTCCTGGAACGTTTCAACAAAGATCTGGAGAGCGCCAAGTCGAACTTCTTCAAGGTTGAATACGAAACCGATTACAAATGTGACTGCGGCGAGGAAATGAAACTTTTCACTGGAAAGTACGGTGTTTATCTGAAATGCCCCAAGTGTGGTAAGACTAAGAGCGTGAAGCCTTACTATACGGCCGTTCTTGTGGATGGGAAGGTGTATTTTCCATGGAGAGCGGAAAACGAGGTAGAAAAAACTGAGAAAGAGTGAGAGGTGAGGAATTGAAGTTAGCCGTTCTGGCGATTCTATCTTTATCCATATCACTTTTGCTTTATCTTCTCTTCTCATTTCCCGGGAAAGTGGTTGAGAAGCTTTTTGAGATCCCGGATCTCAAGGATCCCATGTATTTTCTCATCGTTGGCCATGATAGGAGCATAGAGGGAACCTCGAGGGCAGATGTGATAATCCTGGCTGGGGTGAGTTTTAGAAAGAAAAAGATAGATCTTTTGAACATTCCAAGGGATCTCGTATGGAACGGAAAGCGTGTGAACTCCTACTTCAACGAAGGTGTAAAGAAACTGGCCGAAGTCGTCAAAGACATCGTGGGAATCGAGATAGACAGATATGCCGTTTTCGATTACGACTCTTTCAAAGTACTTGGAGATGAACTTGGCCCCATAGAGGTCACCGTGAAAGAGCCCATGAACTACGTCGATAGAGTTCAGAATCTAAGGATAAACTTCCTTCCAGGGATTCATAGGCTGAACGGAGAGCAGCTTTTGGCTTACATAAGGTATAGAAAAGGTGGAATGGGAGATCTCGACAGGATAAGAAGACAGAGAGAGGTTTTCTCCAAGATATTTTCAAAAGCTCTTAACATGTCCCTGAGCAAAGCCTTGGAAGTTTATTCAAAACTCCTGAAAGATGTGAAGACGGATATCACTCAAAGGGAACTGATCGGAATGCTTTTAAAGCTTAAGGGCGGAGTTTCGATAAATTTCTTCCAGGTTCCGGTGATCCCGCAGGACGGGGGCACTTTGAAGCTCGATAAAGAGAATCTGGGAAATGTCGTTAACGCTTTTTTGAAATTTTCCAATCCTGAAACGAAAAAGAACTACAACATCGTCGTCATGAACGCCAAAAAGAACAAGAGCAAATACTTCAGACCGATAGAAGAGAAGAGGTGGCTTCTAACAGTTGGATTCAAGCCAAAGGACGTTCTCTGGGAAAACACGGGGTTGGTCTTGAATGGGAGCATACTTCTAGTCTGCACGAAAGATCACAAGCTCAAGGATGAAATATACAATCTGGTTGAAAGGGTCTACCCACATAGGCGTTTCAAGATAAGGTGGGCGGCGTATTTGGACGGAGCAGATCTTTACTACAAAATAGAAGAGAGTGCTTTGAAAATCCGCAGATTTTTGAAGAAGCCGATAGACGCCATCGTGGTGCTAGGAGAGGTTGGAGGTTGATTACCATCTGTAGAGGAATTTGTACACTTTGTAGGCAATCTCAACCCTCCTTAAATACCTTTCTGCTGCCTCCTCTCTCATTCCAAGCTCGTAAGCCTTCGGCCCTATGTTGTAAGCCTTCAAGGCTTTTTCGAGATCTTTGTATTTGTCAATCAGATATCTGAGGTATGAAGATCCTATTCTTATGTTGTCAGACGGATCGTCCAGCCTTCCAGATACTCCGAGCCTGCTGGAAACCCATTTCGCCGTGTGTGGCATAACCTGGGTCAATCCAATCGCTCCAGCCGGTGAAACGGCGTACGGGTTGAAAGAACTCTCAACCCTTATGACTGCCATGAGGAGGGCTGGGTCTATCCCAACCCTCTTGGCGTTCACCAGAACCTCCTCCTTGTACTTCACGGGGAAGTAGTGCATTATCGCTTTCAGAAAGATCGACGACATCAATAGGGCGATAAGAGCCACAAGGAGCCTCATCTCAGCTTGTCCCTCACTCTTTCATATATCGATTTCACCGTTTCGAAATCGAATTTTCCATAGGTAACCCTTAGGTGTTTTGCCTTCGAGGTCCTTTCTGCCCACTTTTTCACATCTTCATCCGTTACTTCTATTCTGGTGTCGTAAACTCCCACCCTTTCCAGGAACATTTCAAGATCTTCCAAACCTCCGAAAAGCTCTAAAACTTCCGAGACTATTCCCTCGTTTTCCTCCATCATAACCTTCAAGGTTTCTACCAGGAACATCCCCGTAGCCTGGCCATGTCTCACACCTTTGAAAGTCGTCACCGGATATCCGAAAGCGTGGTTCACGGTGGTTCCAGACTGCGCTATCACCATACCCGCGAGTGTGGATGCGTACATTATTCTCTCCCTGAACTCGTAATTTTCGGAATTCTCCATTGCATTCTCAAGGTTTTCCTTTATGAGTTTGATCGCCTCGATCGCCATGAGCCTCACGATTGGGGTAGACCTCTTCGAAACGAAACCCTCAACTGCATGACACAGAGCATCTATCCCCGTTGACATCGTGAGATTTTTTGGCATCGTCATCGTGTACCTAGGATCTGCAAAGGAGAGAGTTGGAAACGTGAACTCTGTTCCGAATCCACCTTTGTGCCCTTCGTCATCAGTTATGACCGAGTACTGGGTAACCTCACTCCCCGTTCCGGAAGTGGTCGGCACCGCAACCACAGGTATCATCTTGTCGTACCTGCTTGTGTTGTATACATCCTTGACTTCGAGTTTCGGGTTCGCTAAGAGAACTCCCAAAGCCTTCGCGAAATCCATTGGGCTTCCTCCACCGAGTCCAACTATGAAATCAACTTTCTCAATTTCAAAGATCTTTCTGGCATCCCTAAGCATTTCGAAAGACGGGTTTTCTCCAACTTTGTCGTAAACTTCGTACTCCACACCCAAATCGTTCAGAACCTTTTTCAGATCATCCAGAGATCCGTTTTTAGAGGAGCTCTTACCCGTGGCTATGATCGCTTTCTTTCCCAACTCACCGATGAGAGCACCGTTCTCAATCAGAGCACCATCGCCGAAAAAGAGCTTTGGCGGCTCGAAGAACTTCCAGCTCACCATTCCACCCCCTTGCGAGCTTGCACCCCTTTCTGATAGTAGTGCTTCACCTCTCTCATCTCGGTGACCAAATCTGCCTTCTCCAGGAGCTCCTCAGGTGCATACCTTCCAGTTATTACAAGTTCTACGTTCTCTGGC
>JALVXE010000100.1 GCA_027038385.1 Thermotogaceae bacterium | reverse complement strand
TGCACTCAGGTATTTTCCACTGATGTTTCTATGATCATACATGCAATGGTACATTTTGTATTTTCTTATGGGATCGTTCTTTCCTCTCTTGGTATAGCAGCTTTTTTTGTTGTACTGCCTGAATATTCTTTCTATACCAAGGAATTTATCCGGAATCGTCACATCGCTGAAGATCACTTTTGACATCATTCCGGCGTTTCCGAAAATTTCATTGGCGTAGCGATCTTCGAAAAAGAATTCGAAATACGTCCTGAAAGCTCCCTTTAAAGAAGACCCCGGGATCAAAACGTTATCCCCATATCTTTGCATTTCATACACGAGTTTTCCGTTAATCACCTTCAAGTTTCCGCTTCCAATATGGAGTGGTTCTACAACACTGAATTTCAATTTCAGTACGGTGCTTTTATTCAAAGCATCTAAAAGCACTGGTGTTTTTATTCTTTTTTTGACCTTTATCATCGGTCTTTTCATACACTTGTAATACTCTATCTTACTTGTATTTCTCACACTTTCACCCCACCCACCGCTTCACGGATCTCATTCTCAAGATTTTCAAGAGTCCATCCCTTTAGCTTCTCTATATCTTCACCTTCCAGAACGATAAATCCATTTTCGAATCTGTCGTTTATTCCCATTTCTTCGGGATCTGCTGAAAGACTTGAGAATTTTCCATTTTCGAATTTCGTGAAAACAATCTTGCTGGAAGGCGAGAAGATCTCCACCTTTTCAACCTTCACTTCCATCCATCCCATTCCGCGGCTCTTATTCCTTCCAAATCTGATGATTCCCATGTTCGCAGCTTCGAACGCTTTGAAAATCAGTCCAACCTGCCACTTCTCCGGATTTTTCATCATCATCCTTCCGTTAAATGGGAAGGTTACTGCTTCGTATGAGAACAATGCTCCTCCTTTGACGCTTCCTTTTGCCCTATCTATTCCTACTCCCGGTCTGACAGCTATGGAATTTTCTATTTCTCTAATCTTTTCCTCATCGATCTCTGTAATATCCCTGAACGGGAAGAGATCTTCAAATCTGACTACGGATGCCAAAAGCGTGTTACCAAAAATCCTACAGGCAAGGCAGGATCTTTCGTACTTTTCCTCAACACTCCATTTTCTATTTATATCCTTATCACAGCTTCTTCCGCTTATATTGCACGCGTATCTGTCTTTATTTTCATCACTCAAGCTCCTGAGAAACGACTCGGAGTACATCCTTATCGGACCTTTTAGTGAGCTCCCGGGAATGAATGGAACATTTTTTCCATTTATCCTTGCTCTCATGAAAGATATATCTGGAAGAGTCGGATCAAATGGAATGGAACCAGAAGAAACCAAGACCCCCGTTTTTGGATAAAGAGAAAGATGGAAGGTAAAAGTACTTCTGAGAGTTCGAAACATTCATCTCACCTCCACAGGTTTGAAATCTTTTATCAGTGGTGTCTCTTTGTAATCTTCCACCCTGAACTACCCGAGTCCCCTGCTCTTCATCCCGCCTATTTTTATGACGCCAAGATCTACAAGCCTTACGATACTTTCAATTGCTTCAAGATCTTTTTCATCGACGTTTATGGCTATTATCTCAACTTCGAAAGTAGCTCCGGGTTCCACGACTTCAAAGTCGTACTTTTTTCCTTCAGCGGCGGTTTCGGTATCCCTGTCTATCATCACTCCATCCCTAACCCTTGTGAAAACCTCACCTTCGGGGTACGCGTCCGAGAAAAAGAGCCTTCCTGATATGAACTGATTTCCAAAGAGTTTGTGAACTCTGCAAAGCGTGGATTTTTCATTTTCAAGAGCTTTCAAGAATTTTTCTTTGTTCTCTTTATTGGGTTTTTCGTTTTCGTACCCGCATTTCTCATTAGAAATACTCTCAAGAGCTGCTCTGAAAACGCCTTTTAAAGAGCTTCCAGGGATGTATGGAATCTCCTTGTTTTTCATTCTCACCCTGACGATCATGTTGTCTGGCATGGAAGGGTCTATCGGGGTGTCTCCGCTTCCTATTCTGAACGCGGTTTCGTTAACGAGTTTGAAGGTTATCCTGTAGGCGTTTTCTATTTTTTCAAGGCTTATCATTTCTTCCCACCCCCGGAACCTTTCTTAGCTTCTATTCTTCTGAGCCGCCAGAGAATCCCGAAAAGATAGGCGATCTTTTCCTTCCAATTTCCTTCTTTCAAGGCATCGGTTTTTTCCAGAATGAGTTTTTTCATTTCATCGTTTTTCAGTTCTCTCATTTGGTATTCCAAGTAAATTCTGTATTCTTCGTATATCTCAAGATTGGGATCTTTTAAAACGTCCAAATATTTCCTTATTTGTGTATCAGATAACTTTTTATTCAGTTTAAGATCGTCAATCATTTTGGAAATTTCTTTGGCGTATCCGATGATTTTCTCCTTTTCCACTGCCGTCATACTCTCACCTCCTCAGATTTTCATCAGATCGAAATCTCCGAATCCGTATTCTTTGAAAGCCCCGCAACCGTTTATCTTGAGCTCATAAAGCCTATCGACGAATGAATCCTTGTCATC
>JALVXE010000099.1 GCA_027038385.1 Thermotogaceae bacterium | reverse complement strand
GAAGAGATCGTAGTTGGAGGGCTTTCGATGGGAGGGATTCTCTCGGTTATAGTGGCTGAAAAATTCGCTGTGAAAAGAATTGTTCTGTACTCTCCCGCGTTCTTAACGGTTTTTCAAAAGTACGTACCAGTCATAGCGCTTCTCTCAACCTTTTTGAAGAAATCCAGAAAGAAAAACCCTCCAAAAGAAGAGGAGGAGCCCATAAAGAAGATGCTAAGGGAGAATTACTGGGTATATAATTTTTACAGGCAAAGCTGGGAGTTTTTCAAGCTGCAGTTTGAGGGAAGAAGAATTCTTTCAAGGTTTTCTGGAAGCGCACTTGTGATAGTTTCGAGATCAGATAGAACCGTTCCAATAGCCGTAAAAAATTATCTTGATCGCAAGATGGGAGGCACGAAGAAGTTCGTGGTTCTTGAAAAGAGTCAGCACGTCGTGACGGTTGGAGAAGAGAAAGAAATTGTTTTGAAAGAAACGCTGGAATTTCTGAGAGGGTGATCTGATGGATTTCAGAAAAGTGGAGAGCGAACTCGAAACATAGAGGCTCCATAGGGAAGATGCAGAAGTCCTTCGTTTTGACGAACCCAGTCTCTCTAGTGCTCCGAAACAAATGATCTTTGTCGACGGAAAGCAGAGGCATCTTCTCAGGTACGAAGAGTTCCCATCCAAAAAGATACTCGTGTCACAAGTTGTCGTTGGAGCTGTGATGTATTGTTGCAATGGCCTTGAGGTTTTGGAAGAACCCAAAAGTGTCTTCGTCGTGGCGATGACCCGAAACATGAATGTGAACTTTAAAATTGAGGATGTGAATCCGGAAGTTAGGATAGTCAACGATGGGGATCTGTCTCAGGTTTCAAGTGAAGTTATGGCGGAAATGGAGCTGAGAATGAGTAAAGATCTTGCTGAGAAGAACATGGGAGTCGTCGTGAAGGACGGGAGCATGAAACCGATATTTCAGTTGAGGTTGGAACCCACCTTTGTGAAGGGTTCGGGCCCCGTCGGGCTCGTGAAGAACGTAGAATCCGTTCTCTATCCATGGATAGAAGAGGAGCTTCTTGGCAAGTTGAACATCGGGGAGAGGTCCAAATCCTTTATCACGAAGTATTCGGAAGATCAAAATAGAATAGAAATTATTAGCAGCTATGTGAGGCTTGGAAGGAATTCCTTCGTCAGGCTTGACGCCATCACCTCTGATCAGGTTCATCTGAAAGACGTATTTGAACTCTTCGATTCTCTGACCAAGGCTCTCTCCGAGATCTCCATAGACGTTCCATACGGCAGGTATCCTGAGAATATTCCTCCCATCCAAGGGCTCGAACAGATACTCGGAGCTTATCTTTACGATCCATCGACTGCTGAGAGCCTCTTTCAGCTGGAAGGTGATATCTTGTGAAAGCTCACTGGGTATTTCTGATAGTCACTATCGTCGTGATAGTGGTTGGATACGCTTATCTCTCAGGTGAAAGGAGAGGAGGTGAAGAGGCCATGACGATTATCAGTGTTTTCAAAAACGGAGGAGATATACCGAAGGAGTTTACATGTGACGGTGAAGACATCAGCCCTCAGATATCAATAAACAACATACCCAAAGACGCGAAATCGATTGTGCTCATAGTTGATGACCCCGACGCGCCGATTGGAACCTTCACTCACTGGATAGCTTGGAACTTGAAGTTCAACGGGGATTCTGTATCCATACCGAAAGCGGTCCCGAGGAAGACCTCCATAATGAGACAGGGACTGAACGACTTCGGAAGAGTAGGATATGATGGACCGTGCCCACCAAGGGGGCATGGAAAACATCATTATCACTTCAAGGTGTTCGCAGTCGACCGGAATATACCACTAAATGATGGTGCAAGTAGGAAAGAGCTGGAGAGGTACCTTAAAGGTCATGTCATAGCCAAAGCTGAGTTGGTTGGGCTTTACGGGAGGTAAAAACAGTGAACGAAATGATGAGAGTTGTGAAAGTAGAGAAGGAAGAGGCGATCCTCGAGCCGTTGAAACTTGAGGGATGCGCAACTTGTGCTTTTAACAACATCTGCAATGTTGATCCGGATAAGCAAAGGGTCAGGGTGAGTCTCGTCGGGGAGAATATCAGCGTGGGTGACATAGTAGAGGTGAAGACCCCAAAGGCAGTTGCGACGAGAATCTCGTTCGTGGTTTACACCGTGCCGCTTTTGATCTTCATCTCTTTGTTGGTCATTTTCAAATCCGTCGGGTATTCCGATGGGATTTCGTTCGTTCTCTCGATAATACCTGTCGGAATATACTACGTGTTCCTGAGAAAGTTGGATCAAAAGATAGCCTCTAAGTACAGGCCGAAGATAGTAGCCATAAGGGAAAAGGGAAGTGCTTTTAAGGTGAAGTAAAGGAGCGTGATCTGTATGAACTGGCTCATAACTGGTGTTAGCAGGGGAATAGGAAGGGCGCTTACCCTAAAGGTATTGAACGACGGGGATAAGGTTTACGGAGTTTCAAGAAGGGATTACGATTCGGTGATGGAAATCTTTAGAAAATTTGGAGACAGGTTCAA
>JALVXE010000098.1 GCA_027038385.1 Thermotogaceae bacterium | reverse complement strand
TGTCCCTGATATTCCGAAGAGAATACAAGAAGCTGAAGAAGGAAGCGGTGAAGAAAGTGGATGAGATCGTAGATAAAGCTCAAGAGGTATCTAAGGAGATGAAATACTCTATACTTGGCTTAGCAAGCTTGGCGGCTATGGCTATATTTGTAGGAAGTTTACTTTTGAATAAGTTGACGCCTGAGTAATGTAATTAAAAGGGATTTTAGGGTATACTCTTGACGAATATTGACGGAGGTTATACTGCTTTGGAGAGGAATTGCGAGTTATAATTACACGAGGAGGGATATTAGATGAAGAGGGCTTTCATAAAAGCTCTCGTTTTAGACAAGATAAACAACGCTCCTGTCGTTCTCCTTGGTATAGAGGACACCAAAAGAGTGGTTCCCATATGGATTGGTCCCTGTGAAGCCTACGCCCTAGCCATGGCTCTGGAAGGTTTGAAACCTCCGAGACCGATGACGCATGATCTTTTGCTCAACATATTGAACACGTTAGATGTGGCTGTGGACAAAGTGGTTATCCACACAGTGAAGGACGGAACTTTTTACGCCAACTTGGTTTTAAAGGAGAACGTATTCTTTGAGGAAGAAGAGGATGTTGAAGAGACCGCCTATATGGAGATAGACGCAAGGCCATCGGACTCTATGGTCATAGCCGTGAAAAAGGGTGTACCGATATACGTGACGAGTGAGATCGTGAACGAGCATTCTGTGGAGATGGAAGAGGGAGAAGAAAGCGAAGACGAGGATGAAAAATTCAAGAAGTTCGTGGAAAATCTCGATATAGATGCCTTCAGGAGGATGCTGAATGAACGAGGAGAAGAGAACGAAAATCCTGAAGAAGATGAATGATGTCCTTCCGCGTGGAAGATGGACAATATTCAACGCGATGTCTTACACACCAAGGGCCGGCGGGAAAAATCTGAGGGCGATGCTCATGTTGGAGGTTGCCGATGATCTGGGCGTGGAAGGAATTCTCGACGCAGCCGTGGCCGTGGAGTTGTTCCAT
The DNA here is from genome assembly GCA_027038385.1 of Thermotogaceae bacterium. Lineage (GTDB taxonomy): Bacteria > Thermotogota > Thermotogae > Thermotogales > Thermotogaceae > WGAO01. The sequence continues at coordinate 1,546 of JALVXE010000098.1, read as the reverse complement.
TCTGGAACTCTGATACACGACGATATGCCGGAAATCGATGATGCTACCCTTCGAAGGGGAAAGAAGGCAAACCACCTAGTCTTTGGCTCAGGAATGGCTTTGTTAGCAGGCGATGGACTCTTTTTCCTGGCGTTTAAGCTCATGTCGAAGTATGAGAACCTTTTCCCCATCTTTTCGGATGTCGCGTACGACGTTTTGGTAGGCGAAGCCATGGACGTAGAGCTGGAGGATAGGAAAGATTTCTCAGAGAATGATATATACGAGATGTACGAGAAAAAAACAGGTGCGCTCTTTGGATTCTCGCTGAGTGCACCTGCGGTTGTTGTGGGGTTAAAAAACTGGAAGGAATTTGAGAGGATGGGTAGAAAATTTGGCATCGCCTTCCAGATATACGATGACATAAAAGATTTCACCATGAGCTCTGAAAGTGTGGGCAAAGATGTCGGAAAAGATGTAAACAAGAAAACCTTGGTTAAAATTCTTGGGTTCGAGAAAGCAAAAGAGGTTGCTGACGGGATTGTTGAGGATATTTTCAATTTTCTCAGAAGTGAGAAATTGGAGAATGCCGAATCTTTTCTCAGAGGATCTCTCGATCTGATCAAGAGAGGATGAGTTTATGGAAGGTATAATGAAGAAGCTCAAGTGGCTTATGGGGGCTTTTTTCAGAAGGAGAATACTCGTTATATCCGTGTTTGGGGCTTTCGGAATATACATCCTCGTTTATGCCCTTTACATCCAGCCTAAAAAACAGAACCAACCTCCAAAGGTTGTGGAGCAGGTTGTAAACAACCTGTTCATATACGTTCCAGCTGGGGCATACGCTTATCCAAAAGAGTTTGATGTGAAGAAGCTGAGCTCCTCTGAGGTGAAAGATATCGAAAATAGGTTCCCCGGGTTGAAGATAATAAACGGAGAAGCCTACGACGTGAGACCGAAAGATGGTCGGGAGGAGTTCGCATTCAAGCCTTTGAGGCTTAAAATATACATACCATCGGAGTACTTCTACGGTGAAGATTTGACGGGAGTTGCGTTAGCTTACATTCCCCACGATCAACCCAACGTCTACTACGTGTTTCCGGGGAGCACGATGGGTATGGACAGCAAAGGGTACTACGTCGAGGCGGAGGCCTTTCACACTTCCATAGTGATGGCTATTCAAGTTCCAGTCAGAAAGGAATATCACTCTCTGAGGCTTGTCAGAGAAGTCGCGTCTTCTATCAAATCTTCCGTGATAATAGTTCCAGGAGAGGATCCGAACTTCTCCGGAGGTTTGAGCCCTGACACCAACTTCTGGACTTCCGTCTTTCCGGATAGAACCATCTACATCTACGATTATCCTCTTTCCAAAGTTAGGTCTATGGATTACGAAAAAAGTGTGGAAGAATTCTTCAAGAATTCCAAGTTGAAGAGCTACACTTTGTTTGAGGCCGAGAACCTCGCGAAAATACTGAAAGACCCGATGTTCTCAAAGAGCAACTTCGTGATAATCGCTCATGGAATTGGGGGTCTCATAGCCCGCCTTGCCGTTGAAACACACCCGGAAATA
>JALVXE010000097.1 GCA_027038385.1 Thermotogaceae bacterium | reverse complement strand
AGCCAAAGAGAATAGAGAAGAAGGACTTCACAAAAGAAGATCTTTTAAAAGCGAGCAGAAAGATCGATGAGAGATTCGAAGAATACGAATCGCTCGGCTTTCCGGTATGGCAGAGACTTGGTTTAAAGGGAATAGATATTCCGGATATCGAATTGAAAGAAACGCCTGAGTGCGGACTTGAGAACCTTTTCAAAGATCTCGATTTTGAAGGCGCCGATAGAAAATACGTGCTTATGGCAGATCTTTTCTACACCGAGAAGATATGCTTTAAAGGGAAAGGGAAAAAGAGATACGAGTTAAAAGATGGAATAGATACTTTTCTTGCGGTGATAGAGGGTGATTCGGAGATAGAAATCTCGCATAAGGGAAAGTTCAGGATATCGAGCGGGAGATTCTTGATAAGAAGCGGCGCAAAGTTAAGAGTAGTTGATAGCTCTATATCGGAAGGTTTGGAGATATCGAGTTATTATTTCTATTTAGAAGATGGTGCGGAGCTTGAGATGGATCAGGGAATCGTTGGGATGAATTCAAAAGTTGCTAAATTCGTAATGGTGGATGGTGAGGGGAAATTCAGAGCATCCGTCAATCCAAGAGTCGGAAGCATAAATTCGGCTGTCGATGTGATGTATTCCGCCATCGTTAAAAATGACCCCGAGGTGAAAGTCACCGGAAGGGGATTCACATCAAACGGAAAGATAATATTCAGAGGAGTTATGGACGCAAAGAGAGGCTCTAAGGGCTCTGATATCTCCGAGAGATTCGAGTGCTTGTTCTTAGACGAGAATTCTTCTTTTGAAGCCATTCCGTCACTCTTTATATCCGAGAACGAGCTCTCGGCAGAGCACGGAGCAACGGCTTACGAGATACCAAACGATCAGATCTTTTACATGATGAGCCGCGGTCTTAGCGAAGAGGAGTCAAAGCTTCTTATAGCGAGCGGTGTATTTGACGGATTTGAAGATTTGAAAGATTTCATAGAGAATCATCTCTCCATCGGAGGTGGGATGGGATGAATTTGGAAGAGGATTTCCCTTTTTTAAAGAGAGGCATATCTTATCTTGATAACGCCGCGACGACGCAAAGGCCAAATCAAGTGATAGAGGCGATATCGAATTTTTACAGATACCACAACGCGAACATCCACAGGGGGATTCACACGCTCTCGGTTGAAGCGACCGAGATGTACGAAAAGTCGCGTGAAAGAGTCGCATCTTTCATAGGGGCAAAACCGAAAGAGCTCATCTTCACCTACGGAACGACTTCTTCGATAAATTTTCTCTCCCAATCTCTGGTCAGATCTGGGATATTGAAAGAAGGAAGTATTGTCCTTTTAACCGTAGTGGAGCACCATTCGAATCTCCTTCCATGGCAGAATTTGAAAAGATTCGGTGTATCTCTCAAGTTTGTCGATGTTGATGAGAATGGAGCTCTGGATGAAGATGAGATCATAAAAGCCATGGAAAATGTGAGCTTGATATCAATAACGGGTCTTTCAAATGTAACGGGTCAGAAAATAGATATTGAAAAGGTGGTGAGCGAGGCCAAAAAGAGGGGAATACTGGTTCACATAGACGGTGCTCAGATGGTGCCTCATGTCAAAGTGGATGTTTCAAAATTGGATATAGATTTTCTCTCTTTCTCAGCCCACAAGATGCTTGGGCCAACCGGAACAGGCGCGCTTTATATAAACGAGAAGTATCTGGACGCGTTTGAGCCTTTCCTGTTAGGTGGTGGGATGATAGACAGAGTTACACTTGAGAATTCGACTTTTGCAAAACCGCCGGAAAAATTCGAAGCCGGAACGCCGAATATAGCAGGAGCTATAGGATTCGCGGCTGCTGTTGATTATTTAAGTTCCGCCAGTATGGAAAATGTTGAGAAGATCGACAGAGAGCTGACGCAGTACGCAATTGAAGAGCTTAAAAAACTGGATTTTGTCGATATCTACGGCCCGAAAGATGAGAGGCAAGTCTCGATAGTTTCTTTCAACGTGAAAGGAGTGCATCCTCACGATGTCGCGTCCATCTTGGATGAGGAGTACAAAGTCGCTATAAGAACGGGGCATCACTGCGCTCAGCCGCTCATGAGAAGGCTTGGAGTATCTGCAACGTGCAGGGCGAGTTTTTACCTGTACAACAAAAAAGAAGATGTCGACAAGCTCGTTGAGGGGTTGAAGAGGGTGAAAGAGTGGATTGGATGAAGGAGATCTACTCCGATCTTGTTGTAAGATACGCGAAAGATCCGAGCGTCAGAAAAAAGATAGAAGATGCGTTGTCCGCGCAGGATAGAAACGAGTCGTGTGGGGATGAGGTGAAGCTCTTTTTAAAGATAGAAGATGGAGTTGTAAAAGACGCTTCTTTTGTTGGTGAAGGGTGTATAGTGAGCATGGCGTCCGCATCGATTCTTGTAAAACTTGTGAAGGGAAAGAGTTTGGAAGATGTGAAAAGAATCCTTGAGAACGTCGAGAAGATGATGAAAGGCGAGGAATACGATGAGGAGATCTTGGGAGATCTTGTCGCTTTTTCTGGAATTTCCGGGATACCGGCAAGATCCAAGTGCTTTTACCTTGCA
>JALVXE010000096.1 GCA_027038385.1 Thermotogaceae bacterium | reverse complement strand
CTTATATCCAACAGCTTTGAGACATAAGTTATCACCGGAAGATCCATCATCGCTCCGACTTCAGGACCGACTTGTCCAGTCTCCCCATCCGTCGCTTTCTCGCCAGCTAACACGAGATCAAATTCATATCTCTCGATGACTTTTTTCAATACCAAACTCGTCGCGAGAGTATCGGCACCCGCAAATATCCTGTCACTTACGAGTGTAGCGCTATCAGCCCCAAGTACGAGAGCTTCTCTTAAAATATCTTTCGTATTTGGCGGTCCCATACTTATCACACGGGCGCTCCCGCCGACGGTCTCTTTTATACGGAGGGCGAGCTCCAAGGCATGAAGGTCGAACGTATTCATGACTGCTTCAAAGCCCTCTCTGACCATCGTTCCGCTCTCGGGATCTATCTTGACCTTATCGGTATCGGGCACCTGTTTGATCAGGACGATTATTTTCAAAATATTCGTTTTATTCATTCTTCTGCCGGTCACCTTCTAATAACGCGAAATTTGAACTTGTCACCTATGTAAACGGAAAGAACGTACTCGATGCATTTATCATCGGAAGTATATGTGTACCTCTTCCTCAGCAGAGCGCACTTTCCAGGGGACTGGTCGAGAAGCTTCGCATAACTCGATGAAAGATTGATTACTTCTATCACCTCTTCAGCATGATCCAGAGGTATTCCAAGATCGCTTCTTAAGAATTCGTAAAGAGACCTCTTTGACATGTCCATCTCTATTATCTTGAGTATTCGAACATCTACGCTTGGATTCAAATACGCTTCTTCCAATGCTACAGCCTCTCCATTTATGTACCTAACCCTCTTTAGCATCAAAACAAGTGCATCCTCTGGAAGCCCGAACTTGTCCTTGGCTTCAAGTGGAATCCTCACTAGTTTGTTCGCCAGTACTTTCGACGTGACTCTTTCTTTTCCAACCTCCTCCGTAAATCCAGAGAGTTTTGAGAGCTTCTCTTCGCTTCCTTTTTTCTTTATAAACGTCCCTTTCCCTTTTTTTCTCTCTATGAGCCCCTCCATCATGAGCTTCTCCAAGGCGTTTCTTATAGTCATCCGGCTCACACCGTATTCTTCGCAGAGCTTCTTCTCGGTCGGCATCCTTCCATCTTTGAAATATCCGTTCACTATCTTTTTTCTCAGGTCTCGATATATTTTGTAGTATAGAGGTATTGGATAATTGTCCCTCATGGGATCACCTTTCTTTTAAGAATTTCAAGAGCCTCTGAGAGATTTTCGACTTCTTTCAAGGCTTTCTCGCAATCTTCCTTACTCCTTCCAGAGGATATCATTAGTATCGCCAACTTCGGCCTCATATCGGCCTTTTCCAAGTATTCCAATGCCCTTTCGCGATCTATTCCTGTGACCTCAGATATTATCCTCACGGCACGTTTTCTGAGCTTCTCGTTCAAGACCTGCAGATCGACCATATAGTTTTTGTAAACTTTCCCGAGTTTTATCATCGTGGCTGTACTTATCATGTTGAGAACCATCTTTTGGGAGGTTCCAGCTTTCATCCTCGTGCTTCCCGTAATCACCTCTGGCCCGGTTCTTATCGATATGACGACATCCGCTCTATCTAAGAATGCTGGATTCTCAACGTTACACAAAAGAGCTGTTTTAGCTCCAACTTCTCTCGCTTTTTTCAAAGCTCCTCCGACATATGGAGTCCTCCCGCTCGCGGTTATCCCTATAACCACGTCTTTGTCATCCACGTTTGCCCCTTCCAAATCCCTCTCTCCATACTCTTCCCTATCTTCAACATTTTCAATCGATCTCCAAAGAGCTTCTCTCCCTCCAGCTATTATCGGATAGAAAAGCCCTTCTGGTGCATTGAATGTAGGAACGGTTTCCACGGCATCGACAAACGCGACCCTACCGCTCGTTCCAGCTCCGACGTATATGACTCTTCCCCCTCTTTTTATCGAGTCAATGCACATTTGTACCACTTTTGCTATTTTTGGAATTTCTCTTCTGATGGCTGGAACTATTTTTTTATCTTCCTCGTTTATCTTTTTCAGGATCTCTTCCACTTTCAGGGAATCTATGTCCAACGTTCTGGGGTTGGGCCTTTCCGTCTCCAATTTGTCAAGATATTCTTCCTTCATATTCAGCACTCCTGAATTTGTAATTTTGTTATGATAAATTATGATACCATAATCGAAAATTCCATCAAAATTAGTGAGGGTGTAGAATAAAACAAGGAGGGTTCCAGATGATTGAGAATATAGTAGAAGATTTCATGGGGAAAGTTTTTCCAGGCGGGGCTCTCGTTGTTTTCAAAAAGAATGGTGTAGTCCACGAAGAGTATTTCGGTACCCTTGAAAAGGGTGGGGATCCGGTTGATTCGGAAACGATGTACGATCTCGCATCGCTTACGAAAGTGATCGTCACAGCGCCACTAACGCTGAAGATGATCGAGATCGGAAAGTTATCCCTTCAGAGCAGACTTGATGAGTTTTTCGAGGAGCTCAGAGAAGATTGGAAAGGATCTCTGAGGATTTTCGATCTCTTAACTCACACATCAGGCCTTCCCCCCTATGTAGATCTGACGGGTGTTCAGAATCCAAGAGAATATGTTTTCAAGATATTCAAATCCTACGAGACTGGAAGATCAGTCGTTTACAGCTGCGTAGGATACATAATCC
>JALVXE010000095.1 GCA_027038385.1 Thermotogaceae bacterium | reverse complement strand
ATAAGCGTAAACCAAAACTCTTTTAAATCCAAAAGAAGCTAAAGCTACCGCCATGTTAGCGCTCGTCCCGCCGAGTCTCAGGGTGCCTTTTCCAAAGCTTTCCTCGATCCATTTTTTCACATCTTCCTCATCTATCATCATCTGCAAGGCTTTACCAGTTGAGAAGGTGAAAAGATAACCCTTCAGGAAATCCTCCACGCTGGATATGGATTCCGGTAGATCAGAAGAGTCAGAAATCCCGTATTGTGACAAAAGATCTTGAAGCTTCTTTTCTTCAGTCACAAGAAGCCCATCAGCTACCGAGTGAAATCCGAGGGCTATTCCGCCTACCCTTTTGATAAAATCACACGCTTTTTTTGAAGCGTTCAAATAGAGATCTTCATAACTCACTCTAGCACCCCCAAGAAAGCCTCTTTGACGATATCCATCTCTCTTAACCTCTCTTCAAGCATTACCTCAAGAGCTTCTGCGGCGGATAGTGAGTTGTGAACGACTTCGTATATCGCACGTGCTATGGCTCTCGGATCGTCTCTTCCTGGGAAAAGGACGTTTCTTCCAACAAGCGATCCCCTAACGTTCGGAGCTGAAGCTAAGGCTTTCGAGACGTTTTCTATAGCGTAGGTGGGGTCCCCCGGTGATTCACCACCGAGTATGAGTATTGGAAGGGTAGTAGATCTCGCAACTCTGTTGAATCCCTCCAGGTACGGGACTTTTATCCAGAGTCGCGCACTCGATCCTCCAAGAGCTGAGGCTATGTTTATGACTTTCGCTAACTCTTCTGGCTCCATCACAACTCTGTACGGTTCGTTTTCAGATTCTCTTTGAACCGGGAGTGGTTCTATGAATATCGGTAGGTTGTGTCTGTTTGCTTTCCTTATCTCTTCAGCCGCATAGCTCATTGTTTGTATCGAATACCTTGAATATCTTCCCGTTTCCAGCCTGAACAGGATCTTCCCGGCATCCAAGTTGTACCTCAACAGGTCCTCTACTTTGTAAGAAGTCATCCTGTCTTCCATTTCAAATACCGTTCCGTATATACCGGATCTGTTCATACTACCGACCAGGATTTTATCTTCGAGAAATGATTTCATTCCAGCTTCTTTGAATACATGGTCTATGATCACCAAATCTTCTATTATATCTGGAGTCGCCATTATTCCATCTACGTACGGGCTCGTCGCGACCCTCAATACCCTACCTAGGTACTCCAACCTGTCAGCCATACCAAACGAACTATCTGGAGATGCCAGAACCCCCCTTGCAGGATGATCTGCAGCCAGAAGTACAAGGAATCCATCTTCCGTGAGCCTTTCCTTTCTCTTTCTACTTTTTAACTCATTGATTATTAAATCCGGATTCTTCACTCTCATATCGGTCAACCTGAAGAACGCCCATTCTGGAAAAAAGAGTCTCGTCGCATATCTGACAGCTGAAGGCCCGTGTATAACGTCCTGCCATGTCCTTGCATCGTCGTAGAAAGATTTCGCATGCTGGAGAGTTGGTATGCTCCCCTCTCTTCCTCTTGGCCTTATCTCAAAGCCAACGGGCCCTTTGTACCCCATTTCGTGGAGAGCCTTTACGAAGTTTGCGACGTCGCGGAGCCTTATCGCACCGTTGGGGTAGGCGAAGGTCGGGTGGGTATCTCCGTAGAGCGGATCGTTCGGATCCAAAACGCAGTTTCCTATGTGAACGTGGTAAAGATAGGGCATTATGTACTTGAGAACCTCTGGTGCTTCTGGTTCTTCCACTTCCTCAACACGTGTTACGGTGTACTTTCTCTCGTTCATCTGAACCTGGTTTTCTTGATTCTCCTGACTTTCCTGATCCTCCGAACCTGGAAGTTCTATTTCGACAAGCTGGTATCTGTACTTTATGTTCCTTAAAAGATACATGTGGGAAAGATCATAAAGGAGTCCGAACTCCTTTATCGAATACTCGTCGTGAACTCTCCTAGCAACGTCTATGGCGTCTTTCGTAGGCCCTATGAGCTGGTTGTGGAAAACCCCGTGATCGGACTTTATTCTGTCGAACATCTCGAGTATGAGGAGCATGGGCTTCGTGCTGTACTTCTCCGATATCTCTCTTGAAAACCTCGCGAGTTCGACTATAGACCTTATGAGGGCGAGCTTCGCAGGTTCCCTGAGATCTTCTCCGGGATCCTTACCGCTCTGGAATATGAAAGACACGGCACCGAACTGATAAGCCTGATCTATGTACTCTTTAAGCCTTTCAACACTGTTCTGTCGTTCTATCTCGTCCACCGAGGAGATATCTTCCGGTGCGAATCCCTCTTCGTTGTATATCTGAACAGGCTGGACTCCGAAATAGACTTTCAATCTCGAATTTTTCAGAAAATCTATCGCTTTCTTTCTCAGAACCGGATCCTTTATCCTCGTTATCTCGATCCCTTTGAAATATGGGTCAGAGTCTATCGCCTTTAAGCCTTCCATTAGATATCTCTCATCCGGTTCACCTCTGAGCATCGCATCCGTGTTCTGCCTTCCGGGAAAAGCCATAGGGAAGACGACCGTCACCGGATTGTCCTTGAGAACCATAGCGGGCATTCTCATCACCCCTTTAAGCTTTTATTATCTCCACTCTGTGTTTTTTCAGCACCTTTGATATGCCTTCCGGAATCTCGGAATCGGTTATCCGG
>JALVXE010000094.1 GCA_027038385.1 Thermotogaceae bacterium | reverse complement strand
ATCCAGCAAGGTTTGAGCTTCAAGCGTACCTGTGTATGGTGTCTTTATCATCATATCGACGTATCCTTTACCTATCATGCTGGAAAGTTCTTTGTACCTCTCAGACATGATCTGGAGTATCGGTATAGGAACATGAAGCTCTTTCGAGAGATCAACGACGCTCATGACAGCGCTTACTCCTTTTAGTTTTTCAAGCTCCTTTTCTATATCCTCCAGATTCTTTTGATCCTCCATGGTGAACGATCCCTTTTTTCTCAATATCAGGTGAAGCGGAAGTGTCCATCCGAAATACTCGTTGGAAATCTTTGACGCTATTCTCACCCTCGAAGAGCTCTTGAAGTATTTGTACTCGTCCATGTTAACTTCGATCTTTCCAAACGTTAGAAAGAAAACCGCGACAACGAGTGCTGTGATGACGTAAGCAGTTATCCTCCACGAACTGTTGATCTTAGGTTTGAAGTTGAGCATCCTCTTTCTTATCCTGTGGATGTTCAAAAGTGAAATGGCTGGGATGGTGAGATAGAGACTCGAGAGTGCGCTGAGCATCACCCCGGTTGCGACCAAAACACCGAGTTCTCTGAACCCCTTGAGTGGCGTGAAGACGAACGATATGAAAGCAACGGCCGTCGTCACAGCGGAAAGGATTATGGGCGTTCTCTCACTCTCCGTAGCCTTCTTTATAGCGGTTTTCAGATCATGCTCTTTCCTGTAAGTGACGTACCTGTCTAGAAAATGTAGTCCATAAGATGAGCTTATGATTATCACGAATATCCCCACAGTCGCGGTGAGTATGTTCATCGATATGTGAAAGAGAGCAGCTATCTCGTAAGTCCAGATAACTGAGACCACGGATATAAGCGGTGGGAGAACAGCTGCAACGACGTTTCCAAGTCTTAAGAAGTAGATGAACCATATCATACCGAAGAGTATCGGAGGGTAAAGAAAAGCGAGTATCTTAACGGAGTGGCTTATCTCAAGATCAACGACGGGCTCTCCGGTCATGTACACTTCGAAATCCCTCTCCACGCTCCTTAAGACAAAACTTATATTCTCGACTATCCTTGGAGAGTATTTCTTATCCACGCTTACGGCAAACGAGATCACGTTTCCATTGGGGTTTATCAGGTTTCCAACGTACAATTTGTTCTTCAATATCTGACGGGAAAAATCGGAAACGGAGTGGCTTGGAAAGTAAGGAATACTCTTTATCATTCCAAACCTTACCTCGACTTTCTCTGCGTCTAAAATCGAGTCTATCTTCACAACCCCTGGTATCTTCATCAGCAGATCTTTGACGTAGTAGAGCTCTTTTATTGTCTTGTTGTCGAAGATATCTCCGTGTCTTTTCTTGAGGATTATCAGAACAGTTTGGGTTTTCCCGCTAACCGGTCTACCCCCCATCACCTCTTCTCCGGAGGAGACTATCTTCATCCCAGAGAGCATGGGAACAAAACCCAGTACCGTTACAAGGAGCAAGAATCCTATCAAAAACATCGCTCTACTCTTGTCCAATCCAGCTCACCTCTTTTAAATTAAGGGCTGCTTCAGGAATCCATCAGAGGTAACTGATCGATTGGTTTGATCAGCTTCGATAGGTAGATGAAAGGAGTATCTACCGCCGCAACTATGAATTTGAAGAGATAAGTCGTCAGAAGTATCGACCAGAAAGTCTTCGAATCAACCACACCCAGGAACGCTATCGTCGTGAAGATAACGGAATCTATGAGCTGGGACACCATCGTCGAGGCGTTGTTCCTGAGCCAAAGGTGCTTTCCCTTGGTCTTCTCTTTCCAAAAGTGAAACGCCCACACGTCATGCATCTGTGCCAGTATGTAAGCTGTGAGAGAGGCAAATGTTATCCTCGGAAGCATCGAGAATATAGCTTTCAAGTGCTCCTGAGAGAAATCCTCAGGTGATGGCTTAAAGAGAAGCGCGAGTTGCATCCAAACAGTGGCAACGACCAACATAGAAAACCCAAGCCACACGGCTCTTCTGGCGTCTTTCTTTCCATAGTACTCGCTCAATATATCCGTGGCGAAGAAATTGCTGGCGTATATTATGTTTCCCAAAGTCGCCGTCATTCCAAAGAGCTTGACAAGCTTGACGACTTGAATGTTGCAGATTATGGAACTCATCACCACAACAGCGTAGAGCCCCGATTTTCCAAACAGTTTGTACATAACAAGAACCATCGACAGATCAGCTATCATGAACAAGAACCATAGAAGTTCGTTGCTCATCTTATCACCTCAAGCTGCATATTGTACCAGATTTTCTTGATCTGATCTCTCCGCTGACTTATAATGCAGTGTAGGAGGTGATCTCATGAAAGTAGCGATAGCCTCGTACGAAGTCTATCCATTCGCCAAGGTTGGTGGACTCGCTGACGTGGTAGGTTCCCTTCCGAAGGCCTTGAGAAGCTTCGATGAAATCGAGGAGATAATCGTTTTGATGCCTAAGCACAAGATCGTTGAAAAGAATGCGGAGAAATTTGGATACGAGATCGAAGCTGTAAGAGGCGGAATACCAGCTCCCGTACTGAAGACCAATGAAAAGTTCGACATATACAAGAGCACACTTCCAGGATCGGATGTCACGGTTTACATGATAGCGAACGATTACTACTACTCCTCCGAAAAGGTCTACGAAGGGCCTGA
>JALVXE010000093.1 GCA_027038385.1 Thermotogaceae bacterium | reverse complement strand
GCAGAAGCTAAGTGAGGGGGAACCCCCTCACTTAGCTTCTGCTGCCATGTACTTCTTATCGACAGCCAACATGTTCTCTTTGTTGGCGTATCTCTTCATCCTGGTCTCATAGTTGTATATTCCACGGAACACAGGATACCTCTCAGCGTAGCCGTGCTCGTACCAGAGCTTATCTGCATAGACTTTCCATTCTTCCGCAAGTTTGTCTATCTCGGGTGCGAGCTCCGTTATAACCCTTTCGCTTCCCTCGTGCTGTGGGATGGCGTTGAAGTGCTTGACCATAGCCCTGAAGACTTTCGGGTTGTCTATTATCGGGCAAGGCCTGAAGAGGTTGTTGCTGTAGGGAATCATTCTCTTGTACGCCTCGAAGAATGGGCTCTTGAGGATCTCAAGGAGTGATTTCTCCCTTATGTTATCAACTGCGAACTGCTGGAAGACACACGGTTCTGCGTATCCCTTCGCATTGATGTGCAGGTACTTCGCACCAGCCGCGAGACATCCGTGCGTCAAGAACCCGTGGTTCCAGAAGTCTGCAACGAATGCGAATCTTCCAGAGAGTCTGAGTTCTTCTGTTTTGAAGAACCTTTCGTACCTTTGCTGTGGGGTTGGAACGAGATCCATCGACGGGTTCATACCAACCGGCATGAACTGGAACACCCAAGCGTAGGCGACTCCCTGCTCCTCTAGGAAGTCCCAGAACTTATCACTCATTATCGTGTCGTGGTTGAGTTTTGTAGCAGTTATGGAAGTTCCGAATATGACTCCGTGTTTTCTCAAGTTTTCCCAAGCCTTCAGGACGGCTTTGAAGACCCCTCTTCCTCTTCTCCAATCCGTGTCGAGCTCGAATCCCTCGACGGATATCGCTGTCGTAGCGTTTCCAAGTTCTGCGAGCCTCTTAGCTTTCTCTTCGTTTATGAGGGTTCCGTTCGTGTATATGAGGAAGTAACTGTCGTGAAATTCCTCAAGTATCTCGAAAAGATGTGGCCAGAAGAACGGCTCACCACCCGTTATTATGAAAAAGTATATTCCAAGGTCATTGGCCTGCTTGATTATGCTCGCAACCTCATCCTTAGTGAGCTCGTATTTTCTCCCATAAAGCCCGGCGTAGCATCCAACACAGTTCAGATTACATGCGTAAGTTGGGCTTATAACGACGAGCTTTGGAAGAACCACCTTGTACTTGTGCATGTTCTTCTGCCTTATCGGTTCACCGAGAGCGAACTCATTTATTATGAGGTTGTTTATGACACCTTCAACAACCTTCGGAGCGGATCTGTTAAATAACTTTACCCAAGAAGTTATCATCGGGTGCTTTTCCTCTGCCATATCCGCTAGTTTTTTCAATCCGCTCTTTGATGGTTCCTTGGAAAGAGCGCTCAATGTGTTGAGAAGCTTTGCGAATTTCTCCTCATCCGCCTTTCTCAGGAAAGCGGAAAGCATCTTTCCAGCCTGTCTGTAGATAATCCCCTTTATGCCTCCTACTGCCATGTTCATACACCTCCCATTTTTACTTACCGGTTGGTAAATTTTAATATAACCGCTCCAGCTGCGTCAATACCTGATTTAGGCATTGTGAACCAGAAATCTATATTCTTAAAGCTTTTTAAACATCAATATGAAAGCCGCGGAGAAAGCATACAAGGTCGCAGATGCAATATACGGAAAAGTTGGACCAACGCTTGCCAAAAATCCAGCAATCGCTGGTGACATCATTCCTATGATTTTTCGAAGCGAGCTCAAAGCTCCATGAACCTGTGCACTACTCTTGGGAGGAACAAAAGACCACATCCAAGATCTATAGTATGGAAACATTACTGTGGAGCCAAACCGGATCACACCGTAAAGCGGCACTAAAATAGGGAAGTTAACTCCAAGCGATATCAAAAAGAGGCTTACCGAAACAAGTGTCATTCCCAGAAATATCATGAATCTCTGATCTCTTTTCATTCTGTCAGACAGATATGTCGCCGCTATTGTAGATATGCTCATGGTAACTTCTATCAGAGTAATCTCGAATAATGTTTTATGGAGTTTGAAAACGACATAGTTTATGAGAACAAGCTCAGGTATTAAAGAATTTGACAAGGCCATCAAAGAATCTATCACAAGGAATTTCCAAAAGCGAGGACTGAATCTGAAACTAAACGATTCCCTGCTCAATTTTTCTCTCTCTTTATCCACGACCAAGAACTTCATCAAATACCACGCCGCAAGAACTGATGTTATGGATATGAGAAGAAATGAAATTCTATAGTGAAATGGCCTTGTGAAGACATATCCCAAAAGATACCCTATTATTGGAAAGGAAACAATTTGACTGAACTCTGGAAGCCGGAGATGCCAGTTCAGAATCTCTGTTCTGTTTGGTTTTGGATAAATTATTCTCTCATATGCCGGATACAGCGGATAAAAAATGAAAGAAGCCTCTTCTGCGATTCTTCCCAAAAGAAGAAACAAACCACTCATAGCTCCCGATGAAAGAAAATAAAAGAAATACGCTGTGCTATTTGTAATTTCCACCGTCACGAGCCCATATTTTATAGGTACTCTGTCGAAAAATTTTCCAACTATATACACAAGGACAATCGATAGAGCGTTCGTCACTGAAAACAAAACACCAACTTCAAGAGGATTGTATCCTGTCATCATCAAGTAAAGCGGAAGAAGATACCAGCTTATAAGAGTTGGCGCGATTAAAACATGATAAATAATATACATGCGAGCTGATTTCGGGATATCTTTGAATCTCATCACGAATATCACCATGAAACCGAGAGGTTTACAGAATCATCTCACTAGGCTTTTCACAATTTTGAAACAATTATCGCAATAAACCATCAAAATCGATCAAAAGCTCTTTATAAGTCCGCCAATGACTAAATCCCAACCATTCACCATTACGAAGAGAAGCACTTTGAACGGAAGCGATACGAAAACCGGTGGGATCATTATCATACCCATGGCGAGGAGGATCGAGGCCACGATCATATCGACCACTATGAACGGTATATAAAGAAGGACTCCCATCTTGAAAGCTACCTCGAGTTCTCCCATTATGAAGGCCGGTATCAAGACAGAATTTGGGGCATCTTCTATCTTGTCCACCTTTATGTTAGACGAGTTGGCGATTAAGAAAACATCGTCTTCGTTGTGATGGTTCTTCAGCTCGCCTATCATGAATTTTCTCTCTCTATTCATTATCCTCTTGAACATCTCTTGGTACCCTATCTCTTTGTTCATATAGGGAACTATGGCGTTGTTCCACATATCACTCCAAACAGGTCTCATTATCAGAAGTGTGAGAAAAAGTGCAAGGCCTATGAGAACTTGGTTTGGTGGGGTCATCCTCGTTCCGAGCCCGTTTCTCAAGAACGAGAAGACAACTATTATCCTCGTGAAGGAGGTGAAGAGGATCAGAATGCTCGGCGCTAAGGTGAGTACGGTCAGTATGAGGAGAATTTCGAGAGTTATGACTAGACTGTCCGGGCTGTTCGCCTTTCCCAAACTTATGTTTATACTCGGAAGCGGAGGAACTGGTTGAGACGACGCCAAAACGGATAGGAGTATCAAGATGACGATCAACTTGCGCATCAAAGTTTCCTCCCGAATCGCTTTCCAAAAACGCTTCTGAAACTTTTCTCACCTTCCTGTGTCATAACCTTACCTGATTCCAACTCGTCTAGCTTCTTTATTATCGTTCCACCGTTTTGAGTAACGAGTAAAAAGTAGTAATCGTCCATCAGACGAACCAACACTATCATGGATCCTTTATCTACGTACTTCTTCTCGAGTATAGTAATATTCTTCCCGGGAAGACCCCGGGAAAACTTTCCATTTATAACGAGGTATACGATCCACAAGACTACGAGAAGAACTCCCAAAGATACGGAAAACTGGAAGATCAATTCCCAGATGGTTCAGGCCTCCCCGACCGCCTTCTTAAGAGCTTCTATGACCCTGGCGGGCTGGAACGGCTTGACTATGAAGTCCTTCGCTCCAGCTTGAATGGCCTCTATGACCATCGCCTGCTGACCCATAGCACTCACCATAATTATGTTGGCGTTCGGATCTATTTTCTTTATTTCCTTAACAGCTTCTATTCCGTTCATCTCCGGCATGGTTATATCCATCGTGACGACGTCTGGCTTAAGCTCCTTATACTTCTCAACGGCTTCCTTACCGTTTGATGCTTCCCCGACGACCTCGAATCCCGCCTTGGAAACGATATCTTTAAGGAGCATTCTCATAAATGCAGCGTCGTCGACTATGAGAATCTTTTTACCCATCGATCATACCCCCCTTTATTCTTCACCGGCGATCTCGTCTATTATCTTCGTAACGTCCAGATAAACGACCAATCTGTTGCCCTTCTTTATCAGTCCCCTAGACTTTTCACCGTACCTCTCAAGAGAGGATATACTCTCAAGTTCGTTCGTAGAAGCTCTCAAGACTCCTTTCACCGTCCCGACCATGAAACCAGCTTCTATGTCGTTGTATTTTATCACAACTATACTCTCGTATTGGGACTCATCCACGTACGAACCGAGGACATCGGCTAGGTCTATTATTGGAACTATTCTACCCCTGAGGTTTATGATTCCCTTTATCATGGGCTTCGATTTTGGAACGGGGGTTATATCGGCAACGTCTATCACTATTTCCACATAGTCCACGTCAAACGCCATTTCTTGATCTCCAACTACAAAGGAAAGAACCTCAAATTCCTGAACGGCTTCCTTTTCTCCTATTTCCATGCCGATCACCTCACATCATCAGATTCGCAACATCCAGAATGAGCGCTATGCTCCCATCTCCAAGAACTGCTCCACCACTGAATTCCTTGACATCACTGAAGAGTTTCCCAAGACTCTTTATAACTATATCATCCTGCCCTATGAGTGTGTCCACCACTATACCGTATTTCCTGTTACCCATCTTTATTATCACGACGTTCATAGACTGGAACTCTTCATCGTGAGGAATCCCCAAGGCTTCCCAGAGTTTTATTATCGGTACGACTTCCTGCCTTATGACAACAACCTCTTGATCCTGAACAACTTGAATGTCTTCTTTGGTTATCTTAAGTGTACTGTCTATCGTGGCTATCGGTATCGCGTAGACGAAATCTTTCACCTTAACAAGAAGCGCTTGGATTATGGCCAATGTCAACGGGAGCCTTATGGTGACTTTCGTTCCCTTGTCCTTCTGAGACTCTATGCTGACGCTACCGTTTAAGGATTCTACGACGTTTTTAACGACGTCCATACCTACTCCTCTACCTGATATTTCCGTAACTTCATCCTTTGTAGAGAACCCTGGTAGGAATATGAGCTCAAAGACCTTGTCATCAGGGAGCATCATCGCCCTAGCTTCATCTATGAGCCCTCTTTCAACGGCCTTCTTTATTACCTTGTCCCTGTCTATTCCCCTACCGTCGTCCACTATCTCTATGACGACGTTGTTCCCTTCGTGTCTTGCGGAGAGTATTATCGTTCCCTTCGGCGGCTTACCTTTCGCGATTCTCTCTTCCTTAGATTCTATACCGTGGTCTATAGCGTTTCTCAAAAGGTGAAGGAGTGGATCTCCTATCTCTTCGACAAATGTTCTGTCAAGTTCTGTGTCTTCACCTTTTATGATGAAGTCGACTTCTTTGTTCATCTGCTTTGCCAGGTCTCTAACCATCCTCGGAAACCTGTTGAAGACGTAAGCTATCGGGACCATCCTTATCTTCATGACTATGTTCTGAAGGTCGAGCGTTATTCTGGATAGCTGAGCAAGGGATTCATCGACTTCCTTTATGCTGTATTTCTTCAGAGTCTCGACTATTCTGGATCTAGCTATGACGAGCTCTCCCATGAGGTTCATGAGTGTATCGAGCTTTTCTATGTCAACCCTAACGGTTTGGGTGATTTTTCTCTTCTTCTTGTCGTCTTTGTGATGTATATGTGCTTCTGGTTTTTTAGCCTCTTCTTTCTTCTCTTCCTCCTTTTTCTTCTCTTCTTCTTTCTTCTTCCTCTTTTCGAGTTCCTTCTCTGGATCAAACGGCCTGACAACGACTCTCGCGACGTCGGTAACACTTCCTATAGCTCCGGAGAGCTCCTCAGCGGATTGCTTGGCTATGACAACAAGGTCGACATCCAAATCGAACTTCTCATCCTCTATATCCTCAACCGGTGGGACTGTTCTCAAGATTTCTCCACCTAGATCTTCTATTTTGTGAAAAACGAGGTACATCCTCGCTGCTTTGAGTTGTGTACCCTCATCCAAGGTAACTCTGACATAATACGATTCGTAACCCTTCTCCTTAGCCTCCTTGATGACGTGGACCAGCTCATCGGTTATCTCTATCGGTATAGAGGTTTCTTCACCTTCCTCCTTCTCTTCTTCGGCTTCTTCCTTAGTCTCCTCCTTCTTTTCCTCGGCTTTCGGGGACCCCACGGATTTCCCTTCGAGGAAACCTTCAAACTCCTTTATCAAGGAATCGACATCGACTTCCTCGAGCTCATCACTCTCACCTTCTTCTATGCTGTTGAGCATCTGTTCGAGTATGTCAGCACCCTTGAACAACCTATCTATGATATCTTCCGTGAGCTTCATTCTTCCATTTCTGATCTCGTCGAGCAAATTCTCCATCCTGTGGCAGAGTGTCATCATCGTGTTGAACTCCATCGTTCCAGCCATACCTTTAAGGGTATGGAGTATCCTGAACAGTTCGTTTATAGCTTCCATGTCCTCCATGTCCTGTTCAAGCTTCAAGAGTATGTCGTTCATGTTCTGTATGGCTTCCTTGGTCTCGTCTATGAAAACGCTCAAGTACTCGTCCCTCATCATGCTTTCATCCCCCCAAAATTCTTCTCATTGAGTCCATTGCGTCCATAGCTGCTTTCACCCTTATAACACCCCTTGTCCCGCTGTACTTCTTTTCAAAGGTAGTGTGATTTCTCGTGTACACATCTATGTAAACCAGTCCCACAGGTTTACCTTCCAAACTTTCAGGTCCCGCTACGCCCGATACCGCAATTGCGTAATCGCTACCGAAAATCCTCTTAACACCTGCACTCATCTCTCGAGCACATTCCTTGCTAACACTTCCAAATCTCTCGAGTACATCCCTGCTGACGCCTAAAACTTTCTCCTTCACGAAGTTGTTGTATGCTATTATACCACCTTTGAATACTTCTGAAACACCTGAAACGTTCACCAAAAGGGACGACAAAAGGCCACCACTACACGATTCCGCAACTGACAAGGTTTTCCCGCTTTTTTTCAAGAGCGACACAAGTCTATCCTCCATCGTCTCGTCATCCTCAGCATATATATCCATTCTCTTTCTACTTCTCACCTTTCCCACAAGATCGTCAAGTTCATCTTTGAAATCAAAAGGTGCTGTGAACCTCAGCCAGACTCCCATCGTGTAGCTCGCCTGGGTCGCGACTTTCACATTCTTGTAAGAGTAGATGATCTCACTCAGCTCATCCTCAAGTGTGGATTCCCTAACACCATAAAACTTCAAAATCTTCATCAGATAACCTTTACCAGCCTTCAGCTTCTTTGAAACTTCTTCAAAAACATCTTTCATCTCAGAAGGTGGCCCAGGAAGGATTAGAATTGTCTTTCCATCAACCTTCAGAAGTTGGCCTGGAGCACTTCCAACGTTGTTTTCGACAACCTCAGCGCCTTTTAAAACCATGGCTTCTTTCTTGACGCTCTTCACCACTCTACCTGCGAACTTCCTAACCTTGCCGCTGACTCTTCTGTAAAGATCCTCGTCGAAAACGAGTTCAATCCCAAAAGCCCTCGAAATCGCTTCCCTGGTTAGATCATCTTTGGTCGGTCCGAGACCTCCCGTGGTTATGAGGAGATCACATTTTTTCAAGGATCTTTTAACCTCATCGATTATGTCTTCAAGAACGTCATCGACCGATGCTATTCTAACGACCTTGTATCCAAGTTCTAGAAGTCTTTTCGAAAGGTACACGGAGTTCTTATCCATTATGATACCTTCGACTATCTCGCTTCCTATGGTCAAGATGCACGCCCTTTTCAATTCACACCACCTCTTAAGCGCATTATAGTTGAACAAATATTCAATCGGCAAGTCAAAAAGAAGTAGCACAAATCGAAAGGGAGGGATAGAGTATGAAGAAACTCGTCATCATACTAGGATTGGTTTTGGCGGTTCTGAGCTTTTCGTATCTCAATCCGAACTACGTAAGCCCAGTTGTGAAAGTCGTGAAGGCGTGTGCACCGGCTGTCGTGAAGATAGAGGTCGAGAGGGAGGAAACCGTCTCGTACTTCGACCCGTTCACCGACCAGTTCTTCAGAAGATTTTTTGGGGATATACCTTTCCAGAACTACAAGAGGAAGGTCATAGGTATAGGATCGGGGTTCATATTCGACAAAGACGGCTACATTTTGACAAACGAGCACGTCGTGCACGAGGCTAAAAAGATAACCGTTACCATGCTCGACGGATCACAATACAGTGCAAAGTACATAGGCGGAGACGAAGAGCTGGATATAGCCATAATAAAGATAGATCCAAAGGGGAAGAAACTTCCCGTCCTTGAGATGGGAGATTCCGACAAGATAGAGATAGGTGAATGGGCGATAGCCATAGGAAACCCCCTCGGATTCCAACACACAGTCACGGTTGGTGTCGTGAGTGCGCTTCACAGGAAGATTCCAAAACCAGACAACAGCGGATACTACACGAACCTCATACAGACAGATGCAGCTATAAATCCGGGGAACAGCGGAGGACCACTTCTGAATATACACGGTCAGGTCATAGGTATAAACACCGCTATAATAAATCCATCGCAAGCTGTGAACATAGGCTTTGCCATACCGATAAACACGGCGAAGAGGTTTATAAGCTCCCTGATAAAGACTGGAAAGGCCGAGAAAGCCTACCTCGGTGTGAGGATAGTCACGGTCACGATGGACCATGTGAAGGCGTTGGGACTTAAAGTTGACAGCGGTGCACTCGTAACGGAAGTCATGAAGAACTCACCAGCTTACAAGGCTGGAATAAAGGTAGGGGACGTCATAGTCAAGGTGAACGATCAGAAGGTGTCGAGTGCTCCAGAGCTCGTATCGATAATCCACTCCTACACGCCAGGAAACGTAGTTGATATAGTTGTGAACAGAAAGGGAAAGGAACTGACGTTCAAGGTCAAGCTCGGTAAATACTCTGAGGAAAATCAAGGGAAGATAGCGAAGGTGTTCATGGGGATAGTGGTCGATGAGATACAGCCAGGGGATAGGGAGCAGTACTCAATACCGAGTGAAGTCAAAGGCGTGATAGTTAGGAGCGTGAAAAATAGCGCATTTGGGATACAGCCGGGTGACGTTATCGTAAAGATAGTCGTCAACGGAAAAGAATACAACATAAAGAGTGTTAAAGATTGGAACAAAGCCGTCAGCAAGATAAAGAAGGGAGATTACATAGCTCTGTACGTGATAAGGCAAGGAGGACAGTTGATAACGGCATTTCCATAC
This sequence comes from Thermotogaceae bacterium, assembly GCA_027038385.1. Taxonomy (GTDB): domain Bacteria; phylum Thermotogota; class Thermotogae; order Thermotogales; family Thermotogaceae; genus WGAO01. The sequence goes on along the minus strand of JALVXE010000093.1, from coordinate 1,822 downwards.
ATGGGGGATTGATTCCCCCATGTTTTTTTGGGTGATCTGAGATGAAAAGGATACTACTGATTTCAGTATTGCTGATTTCAATAAGTCTTTTCTCAGAAACAGTTAGGATAATATTCGTCGGGGATCCAGGGATAAGCGTTTATGTGAACTTCACGTTAGCCGGAAGGATAGGGGAAAACGGAAGGCTTTCCCTCAGCTTTTCGTCTGGTGATTTCACAGTATCGGCAGGAGGAGATTGGTACATACAAACTGGAGAACCCCAGATCGTGAGAATGGGAGATGAGGTGCTCGTATTCTTAAGCGTTGAGAAAGCGTCAAAAATCAGGATCCTCTCGAACGTATATCCAGTGTACGTTTTCGTTGACGGGAATTACTACGGCGAAGTCGATTCTCCATCCGATCTTCTGAAAGTTCCCGCCGGATACAGAAAGATTGCTCTGAAGTCTGATGGATACAAAGATGTGGCAAGAGAAATCGCCTTTCCCTGGAAAGAAGTGATCAGCGTCCCCGTGAATTTTGAGAAGCTTCCAAAAGAGCTGAAGATCTATCTCTCCTCGAGCAGTTTTTCCCCAAATGGGGACTGGTACAACGACGAGCTTGAGATCCACGTCTATTCAACGTTCAAATCGAAAGCGAGGCTCGTTGTAAAGAGTGAGGAAGGAAAGGAAGTGCTCTCTGAAGACGTCGACCTCAATGAAGGGGACAACGTATTCAAGTGGGATGGAAAGGGAGCAAAGGATGGAGCTTACGAGATAACGGTGAGCGCTGGAAATCTGAAAGCGAGCGCAGAAGTCAGGGTGGACAGATCCCACTACACATATACAAAGGAGTGGACCATAGCTCTCCTTAGCATAGTTTTGATGTCTTCAGCCGCTTTGATTTACTTCACCACGCATCGCTGAAGACGGTGTATACTTTATCGGGAGGTGATGAACGTGGAAAAGATGACCATAAGAGATGTGGATATCAAGGGGAAAAGCGTGATAATGAGAGTGGATTTCAACGTCCCTCTCAAAGATGGTGAAGTTGCGGATGACACGAGGATAAGAGCGGCTCTTCCAACGATAAGGTACGCCCTGAACATGGGAGCCAAGGTGATCCTCCTTTCCCACCTTGGAAGGCCCAAAGGAGAACCAAAGCCGGAGCTATCTCTCAAGCCGGTTGCGAAGAGACTCTCAGAGCTTCTTGAGATGGAGGTAAAATTCGTCGACGAGCCGGTTGGAGAGAAGGCAAAAGAAGCGGCTAAGAGTTTGAAAGAAGGAGAAGTACTGCTTCTTGAGAACACGAGGTTTCATCCGGGCGAGACGAAAAACGACGAGAATCTGGCAAAAGAATGGGCGTCTTACGCGGATCTTCACGTGAACGATGCTTTTGGAACGGCCCACAGAGCTCACGCTTCAAACGTCGGGATCGCGAGGTTTCTACCATCGGTTGCCGGATTTTTGATGGAAAAGGAGATAAAGTTCTTATCGAAAGTCACATACAATCCTGAAAAGCCTTACTTCGTGATATTGGGTGGCGCGAAAGTATCGGATAAGATAGGAGTCATAAACAACCTCATGAGAAACGCCGACAAGATACTCATAGGCGGTGCGATGGCCTTCACTTTTCTCAAAGCTCTCGGAAAAGAAGTCGGATCTTCCAAGGTGGAAGAGGACAAGATAGATCTGGCAAAGGAAATTCTCAAGAGATCCGAAAACCTTAACGTTAAGATAGTCCTTCCAGTTGATTTTGTCTGCGCTCAGGAGCTCAAAGAGGGCGTCGAGAAGAAAATCTTCACCGCCGAAGAAGGAATACCGGACGGCTGGATGGGGCTTGATAT
>JALVXE010000092.1 GCA_027038385.1 Thermotogaceae bacterium | reverse complement strand
TCTTCTATCTTCTCTCCAAGTGTTCCCCACTGAACATCTCCACAGACTATGACCTTTATTCCCATCTCAAGGAGCGGGGCTATGAGATACGGGAATTTTTCGGCGATCTCTTCAAATGTCGTATCGGGTGTTATCCATCTCATTCAAGAACCACCTCCGGTCTCTGAGATGAGCCACTTTTCGTAATCTTTCTGGACTTTCTCAACTGGCAATGTGAATATTGCCGGAACTTCGTACGGATGAAGCTCTTTCAATGCTTTGAAAACTTCATCCACTAGATCGTCTCTCGTTTTGAAAAACACACCCCATTCGTTATCCTCTACTATCTCGCCGTTCCACCAGTATCCGGAATTTATCTGAAACGCGTTGTAGCAAGCTATGAGTCTTCTCTTTAAGAGCTCTTTTCCCACCCGAGTTGTTTCCTCTTTGCTTGGAAACGTCGAGTAGATTATTCTCATCTTTTCTCACCCCCCTCAGAATTTTACATGATAAAATCTTCCCGGAGGTGTTTTGATTGAATTACTTCGTTGAAGCCCTCAAATGGACTAGCTTTACATACGCGATGACCGCAGCAGGTGCGGCTCTTGTTTTTCTTCACAAAAATCCCCCAAGAAAGTTCTTGGATATGATGCTTGGCTTCGCCGGAGGGGTGATGACCGCAGCGAGTTATTTCTCTCTCCTTCGGCCATCGATAGAGATATCGGAAGAGCTCGGGATGATTTCTTGGATTCCGCCAGTCGTTGGGTTTCTCATCGGTGGAGCTACCCTTAAATTGATCGATTCCATCTTGCCCCATATGCATCTTGATGAGAAAGCTCCCGAGGGAATCAAAACGCACTGGAGAAAAACGACGCTTTTGGTATTGGCCATAACGCTTCACAACATACCGGAGGGTTTGGCGGTTGGGGTGGCTTTTGGTGCCGTTGGTGCGGAGGTTTCAGGTGGAATTAAAGCATCGCTCGCCGGCGCGATAAGTCTGGCCCTTGGAATAGGAATACAGAATTTTCCGGAAGGGTTGGCGGTATCGATGCCGCTGAGAAGAGAAGGATTGAGCGTTTGGAAGAGTTTCTGGTACGGTCAGCTCTCGGGACTCGTTGAGCCGATAGCCGCCGCCTTTGGAGTATTCATGGTCTTGAAAGCTCTTTACTTTTTGCCGTACGCTCTGGCTTTTGCAGCTGGCGCAATGATATATGTCGTCGTTGAGGAAGTCATACCGGAATCTCAGAGTGAAGGGAATTCGGATATATCCACACTTGGATTTATGCTCGGCTTTGCTGTTATGATGATTCTTGATATTGCACTGGGGTGATCTTCATGCTGAAAGGGAAAAAGTGTGTTCTGAGGCCACTTAATTTGGAAGACACGAAAACTCTATCAGAGATAGCAAACGATATAGAGGTTAGGGATTACCTGTCGAACGTCTTTCCGTATACAGAGATAATGGAAGAGAACTTCATAAAAAGTCTGAGCTCTCAGAAAGTTCCGACAGATATCGTCTTTGGGATAGAAGTCGGCGGGAAATTGATCGGAGGCGTTGGAATACACAGGATAAACTGGACGAGCCGGAACGGTTATTTTGGAATAGCCATATTCGACAAGAATTTCTGGAATCGTGGGATCGGAACGGAAGCGACCGCGCTGATGATCAAATACGCTTTTGAATATCTGAACCTTCACAAAATTCTTCTTGAAGTTTACGAGTACAACAAAAGGGCTATAAGGGTTTACGAAAAATTGGGGTTTAAAAGAGAGGGAGTTTTAAGAAAAAATCATTATTTAAAAGGAAAATACCATGATGTGATAGTGATGGGTATCTTGCAGGAGGAGTACTTCAAGTTGTGAGACCGATAAAGTACAGTCTTCGCGGAAAGAGAACGGAAGTTTTGGTGGAACTAGCTCAGGCTGGACTCAAAGAAGCGCTCGATATGATAATAGAGCGCTATTATCCAATGGTGGTGAAGATATCTTCAAAGTACTTTGCTCCTTGGGCGGAGTTTGATGACATAGTTCAGAGCGGTCTTGTGGGTTTGATGAAAGCGGTGTACTACTACATGCCGGGAAAGAGCAAATTTTCAACATTTGCATGGAGGAGCATAGATTCAGAGATAAAGTCTTTTCTCACTTACCTCAACAGAAGAAAGAATCAGATACTCTCAGATTCTATAAGTATAGATTCTTTCTCTGAGAGCGATGAGGATGAGGATGTGGGATACGCATTTGGGGGAGAAAGCGGGGAGATATCAAGGAGTGCCATAATCTGGTATATAATGGAGTCCGTGATGGAGAAGCTATCTGACTTGGAGAAAGAGATATTCTCGATGTGGTACAACGGATATTCGTACTCTGAGATTTCCGAGAATCTGGATGTGAATCAAAAGAAAGTAGACAACACCGTCCAAAAGGTCAAAAGACTCCTCAAGAAGGAATTTGGGGAGTTGTCCGACATCGCTTTGGAGGAGTTGAGAAGGTGAGAAGATCTGAATCCATCGGTGCCGTTCTCACAGCCGGTGCTTTAGTAGCCTTGGTAGTGTCCCTCACCGTGGCGCTTTTCTCTTACAAGGAGATGATGTCGCTCAAAGTCGAAGTGGTTTCCTTGAAAAAGGAATTAGTCAACGTGAAAAGCAGCCTATCCAAGAGGATAGGTAGGGTAGAAGATCTCATAGGTCCAAATT
>JALVXE010000091.1 GCA_027038385.1 Thermotogaceae bacterium | reverse complement strand
GAAGAGGATGCTCTCGATAGCCGAAAGAAGCTCAAGAAAGAAGATAGAGAGGGTGGTCGGTGAGATAAAGAAGGTCGAGGTCTCGGCGCTCCTCAGCGATGCCGGAACCCCGGTCGTCTCGGATCCTGGAAGAGCCGTTGTCGAGATGTGCTGGGAGGAAGGGATAGAGGTGGACGTCGTTCCGGGGCCGAGCGCCGTCGTCGCGGCGATAGCCGCCAGCGGCTTTCCGGCCAGCAAGTTCGTCTTCCTCGGGTTCCTCCCGAAGGGAAGGAGAAGAAGAAGGACCTTGAAGGATATAAAGGAAGGTCAGACCGTCGTCTTCTTCGAGTCACCCTACAGATTCGGTGAGACCCTGAAGGAGATCCTCGAGATATGCGGGGATATAGACATATTCGTCGCGAGGGAGATGACTAAAGTTCACCAGGAATTCTTCAGAGGAAAGGTGAGTGAAGCCGTCGAACATTTCAAGGGGGAGGTAAAGGGGGAGATAACGGTCGTTCTGAGAAAGGGGGAGAACACTTGAGGAAGATACTCCCTTTCCTTTTTGTAAGCCTAGTTTTCTCTTTCACGGTGAAAATAATCACGAACACGGACGGTATCATATCCTACTACGGTTTTTCCAATCAGGTGGTTTTAAAAAGTGGGGAAAACCTGATAAACATCGATCGGCCGATGATGTTCAAATTCTCAGCTTTTTACGGAAAGGGCTGGGTATCGCCAAAAGAAGTGATGGTGGATTCCACGAACACGATCTACGTCATGGCATCTCTCAGGACGGTAAACGTGTCGTTCGACACCCGTCCTGAAGGGGCGAAGATCTACATAGTCATCGGAAGCGGGAAGTTCTCGATAGGGAGAACCCCATTTCATGGGGAAATCCCATTTGGGAGTTGGGTATTTAGATTTGAAAAGGACGGATACTATCCGCTTGAGAAGGCGATAGATTTAAAAGGCGGGGAAATGTATTCCTTCAAGCTGAAGCCAAAGAACCTTTACACGTTCGTCACGACTCCCTCTGCGAGTGTGTTGATAGATGGAAAGCTTTTGGGCGATACCCCTATCTCGACGATATTGAAGGATGGAACCCACACGGTTGAGTTCACCTTGGAAGGAATACTTGCAAAGAGGTTGAAGGTATTCGTTGGAAGGGATTCGAAACCTACGACTATAGAGCTTGAACTCCCAAAAGTTGTTAAAGTTAAAGTAAAGACGGATCCAAGCCCTGTTTTCGTTTCGTTTGATGGAAAAATCTTCAGAAGTCCGGTTGTTTTGAAGACACTTGAAGGCAAACACCACGTTGAGTGTTGGGCTGACGGGTACGAAAAGGAAGAGAAAGACCTGGACTTTTCCTCTCCTAAGACTGTCGAGTGCGATCTCAAAAGGGTGTTGTACACGGTTAACTTCACAGAAGAGGGAACACTGATCGTGGATAGTAAAACTTTTGGGAAGGGCAGAGTTTTTCGGATCCCAGGTGGTGTTCATTTTTTGGAATTCTTGAGGAATGGCGGAAAGAGGTTCGTTTGGATGAAGGATATAAACTCGAACGAGCTGATCTCAGCTGGGGATGATGTAGGGACGATCGTGGTTTTGGAAAGAAATTTCATGATAAACGGTAAGAAGTACGTTGGACCGGCTGTGATCTCGCTGAGAAGTGGGAGGTACGTCCTTTACTTCAAAGAGAATTACATCCCCTTCAACTTGACAGGTGGAGATGTAGAGGTTCTTCCTTACAGAGGGGCTCTGATCGTTCTTTCCAATCCCCCTGGGATGAAGCTTGCAGTAAAAGGAGAAGGCGTCTTCAAAGAGATCATTGCACCTGATATTCTGGGAGTTCAAGGCAACGTTATAATCACACCACTTGAAGGATGTAAAATAGGTGAGATGAAGAGTGTGAGCGTTAAACCGGGCGATTATTCCGTTATCGTAGTTGACTCGAACTGTGGGGTGAGACATAGATGAGACGAATCCTAGTTGCCTTTATCATATTTGCGTATCTCTCGATATTCTCGGAGGTTCTTCCAAAGGACGTCTCTCCAGAAGTTCCGGAGTACGGGATGATAGTCTTTTTGGTGAACCACGGGATAATGGATCTGAAGAACGGGAAGTTTTCAGGCAGTGAATACGTGTCGAGATATGATGTTGCAAGATATCTTTACAACCTCATAAAGTTCATAGGGATATTCGAAACTTCAAACTCTGAATACGGCGGGGTATCGACCGAGATAAGAAAGATAAACGAGCTCTTGGAATACGATAAGAACGAAAAGGACTTTCTGAGGATACTCAGCATAGAGAAGAAGACTAAGAGGATAGAAAAACTCGTCTACAAACTTGAGTCAGGTCTTGAAAGTGCGACATCTGATATAAATGAGAACCATAGGGATTTGGAAAATCTCAGGGAGTATTTGGAGAATCTGAAGAAGAGATTGTCGAATTTCGAGAAAAACACGTCGATTCAGTTCAACAAGGTTTACAGGGCTATGGATGAGTATCACAAGAAGATGGAAAAAGAGCTCGAAGGTGTAAAATCTGAGCTCATCAACAGGATAACGGATATTGAGAACAAGCAGGCTGTGAATTCCAAGAGAATGGATGATATGGAAAAGAAGCTGGAGAACTTGAGAAAGGATCAGGAGTTCTTGAGAGGGATTTTGGAGAGCTCCTCAGCGAGTGAAAGTTATATAGATGCTCTTGAGAGCAACTTCGAGATGCTGAGAAATGAAGTTCTGTCTATGAAGTCC
>JALVXE010000090.1 GCA_027038385.1 Thermotogaceae bacterium | reverse complement strand
ATTCATCAACTGTCTTGAATCCATATTCCTCTAATTTTTTCTCGATGGCTTCGTAAAGGTCTTCCGGTATGCTTACTTGTTTCATAACCAACACCTCCTATTCAAATTATTTTTTTCGACCTGAGATAGTCAAGGATTTTCCCCACAGATTCTTCTACACTCTCTTTGTCCGTTTCAACCAATATTTCGGGATTCTCCGGTTCTTCATAAGGAGCTGAGATCCCAGTGAATTCTTTTATCTCACCTGATAATGCTTTCTTATAGAGACCTTTCGGATCCCGTTCTATGAGCTTTTCAACAGGGCATTTTACATATACCTCTATGAATTCTCCATCTTTTACAAGATTCCTCGCTCTTTTTCTGTCTTCTCTATAGGGCGATATAAACGCAGTGATCGTGATAAGACCAGCTTCGGCAAATAACTTCGCAACTTCACTTATCCTTCTTATGTTTTCTTTTCTGTCTTCTGGCGAGAAACCGAGATCGCTGTTTAGACCATGCCTTATATTGTCTCCATCCAGAACGTAAGCAAGCTTGCCCATCTCAAGAAGCTTCCATTCCAATTCATGAGCTATGGTGGATTTTCCAGACGCCGGAAGACCTGTGAGCCATATTATAATTCCCTTTTGACCGAGAAGTTTTTCCCTATCTTCCTTCTTTACCTTCCCTTCATGCCAGACGATGTTCTTGGATTTAGGATCCATCCTTTTGATCCTCCTTCTCTCACCCATCTCAAATTTTCATGAGAAAATGTGCTGCCGAATTCTTGTAAATGATCCCAAAATTCCCGCAGCTAAGGACCTAAAAGATTTTTATACAACCTCTTTTGTCCTACGTCCACGAACTCTACGTGATATGGATATACTACCATGATTTTTCTGGATTCATTGGCTTTTTCTATTAGATTTGTCATGTATAGATATTTTTCTTCCTCGAACACGTTCTTCATTTGTGAGGGCTTCATCACATATATTCCGGTATTTATTATCATATCCATTGATGGTTTTCTTCTATCTTTTCAAGTATTCCGTCGTTAACTTTGAGAGCTCCATAAGGCGCATTAGAGTTACTGATACATCTCTGTAACGAGTTTGATCTCCTCTTCTCTCATTTTCAACCACTCAGAAGATATTCCAAGACTCTCGTCAGCTTTTGTGAATATTACCCAGAATGTTTCAAATCCCATATCTTTGAGTTTTAGAAGCGTTCCTCCACACCCCAAAGTCTCGTCATCCGGATGCACTGCGATAACAAGAGCTCTTTTCATGGTATGCCTCCTTATTTAGTCATTCCGTATTATCCTAACTTTTCTAATAACTCTCTCACCGCTCTTTCGTGCAATTTGGTCTGGAACATCACTTTTCTGCTAACTGGATCGTAAAAGAGTATCTCATATTCGGCGAGTTTCATCACCATATCTATATTGTCTCCAAGAATGTCTATGCTCTTATCAAAGGCTTTCTTCATAACTTCAAGCGCTTTGTCCTCGATCCCTTTTCTGTGAAGTTTCCCTATAATTTCTACCACTGCTCCGACGGTATCATTGTACAACCTTTTCACTTCAAAAACCGGATCTTGTGATTCGAGAACTTCCTCTATCATCCACGATATTTCTCTTATTTGATTAACGCTGCACGTCTTTCTCGTTGATCCCCTCAGATCTCAGAATCTCCTTTGTCGTCTCTTCATCGAGAAAGTCAACGAAGAAGTATTCTGATGCGCTGGTTAAGATCGAGCCTGTGTATACTTGCAAAATTCACTTATTTCACCCTCAACAATTCCTTAGCCGCTCTTTCATGCATCCTCGTTTGAAATCTCACTTCGCTATTCACTGGATCATAGAAAAAGATCTCATATTCTGCCAAAATCTTGACTATCTTCCTATCCCCACCAGATATGTCCACCACCCCGTCGAGCACCTTCGTTATTACTTTTAACGCTTCCTCATTCATGCCTTTCTCATAGAGCTCTCCCAACAAATTTTTCATCAATCCAAGAACATCCCTGTAGAGCCTTTCTATCTCTGCCATTGGTTCTTCGCTCTCTAAGATTTCTTCCATCATCCATGGTACTCCGCCTGTATGTTCAACTGCATACAAAGCATCCTTTTCGTTCAATCCTTCTGAAATGAGAATATCTCTGGCTGTCTCATCATCGAAGTAGTCCACCAAATAAAACCGTGATGTGTTTACCAATGTCGAGTCTGTATAGACTTGCTCTATAAAGAACGTATCTGACGTCATCACTATTACATGCGACAGATGCAGCACTTTCGTCAAGCGCACGAAGAAATTAAAGAGCTCCTTAATAAGCGGTCTCTGACTACCTCCATTTAGGTATATATCTTTTAGCTTTTGAAGCTCGTCAAAGACTATAACAGGAGTTAATCCTTTTGCTTTGTCCTCTCTCATCATATCCACCATGTATTTGAACGGGTCTATTCTTCTCTCTTCTATCATCTTTTTGTCTTTCAAGCTTATCTTGAAAAAGCTCTTCACTCCCATCTCAAGCTCTTTGCTAGTCTCTCTCATAACATTAGCAGCTTCTTCGTCCACAAAGAATACATCCACTACGTCTTTGTAGTTCGATATGAGCCTTTCTCTTAAGTCAAACCAATAGTATATGAACTTGTTCTTTGGGAGCTCCTCTACTACTTTCATTAAAAGCGTAGTCTTCCCACTTGATTTGGGTCCGTATACAAAGAGTATCGCATTTGGCTCTGTTAGAAGATAGTGCTTAAG
>JALVXE010000089.1 GCA_027038385.1 Thermotogaceae bacterium | reverse complement strand
AACCGAAAGTCGTTTCCGTTCCATGGCCGATATACCACTACGGATACATATGGACGAGAAAGTTGAGAAAGAAGAAGTACGAAAGAACTGGAACGCTGATAAGAAAACAACTTCAGATGTCTAAATCACCTGGCGAAAGGCTCTACTATCTGGTTCAGCTCTACAAGACTGAGTCCACAGCCGGTAAACCCTTTGTGAAGAGTGAAGTTGCCCTTCAAACGTTCCATGAAATCACCAAGGCAAAGAGAATTCCAACGATAGCGCTCGAGTTCATGTACTATTTTGCAAGCGATTTGATGAACCTCGGCTATCATGACGAGGCAGAAAAAATCCTTGAAAAGGCTATAAGTATTGATCCTGAGTACCCAGATTCGTATTTCGGGATGATAGCCGTTAGTGAGAAGAAACGCGACTGGGACAAGATAATAGAGTGGGGAAATAAGTTTTTTGAAGTCTTTGAAAATATTATGAAAAAGCTTGACAGCCCGAAGTGGACCGTGAACTCCATGAAGGTTACCGGAGCGGCGAGCACCGTTATAGCCAGAGCGTATGTTCATAAAGAAGATGTGAAAAAGGTCTTCAGTTGGATAAAAAAGGCGGTTAAATACTCGGAGGACAACGGTGAGAACATAGAGAGGTTTCTCAACGTATTCCTGTCGGATATAGAATCGCTGAGTTGCGAGAGTCTCAGAAGTTTCATAGACGTAGTCAGATTTCTCACAGATTATTCAAAGTCAAAGGGTTTAAAACTCAACTTCTCGAGATTCTTTGAAAGAGTTGCTGAATGCTCATTGGAAGTACCAAAAGACCTCGTGGGGAGTTTCGAACCAGAAGACGATTTTTCAAAAGCTTTGAAAGAGAGGTTGTTAGACGGGGAAGATCATCTATTGGACATCATTCCAAGCGGGAGAAATTACAGAGAATTCGTCGAGAACTACGGGACAAATGGACTCGTCTTCCTCTTTGACTATCTTCAGGAAAAAGGCACTTCCTCTGAAAACGTGTTGAAAATCCTCAACGAGATCAGAACGCTTGATGATGAGAAGATAAGAGGACTGGCACTCGCCTTCATGGGAGATGTATATCTTAAAAGTGGAAGGTTCAAGGAAGCTCTAGGGGTTTATAAGAAGTCCTTGAGTGTTCTTCCGGAGATAAGCAAGTTCTTAAAACCCGTGATAGAGGATCTGAAGACCGCGATCACAAGTGATATGGAAGGGGTCTTTGAGGAGATTTACAAGTACTATTCAAAAGGCCTTGAGTTCGTCTTCGACATGACGAAAGTCGTTTCTCATAAATCCTATGGAAAATTCCATCTCGTATCTGATAGCGATCACGCATTGTACGCATCCGCTGTTACGACCAAGGATAAGGAAAAAATCAGGGTGCTTCTTGGGAAGATTCAAAATGTCGAGAAGTTCCCATTCTACTACTTCAGGCTTGCGAAGACGTACGAAGGTGAAGATTGGAAGAAAGCTTATGATTATCATAAAAGGGCTTGCGAGGAGAATGAAAGACTTGCAGATCTCAGGTACGGTTATTCAAAATACCATGGATTGTACCTATCCAAGAGGCCGGAATGGAGTTCGAAAGATGATGAGATAGTCTGGTCTGGAAACATATCTGAGGAGTTCTCAACGCTCTCTGTCATATCACCTGTGAGAATCTGGAAGAAATCCAAGATAGGATTGTACTACGCCGTCCCGTTTCACATAGACGAGGCCATTAGGATCTACTTTGAGAACCTTAAGAGAACGAAGTTCAAAAAATTGGAGATCAGCTTGAGTGACCTCTCAGAGATGCTTATGAAAGTGTCTCCAAAGGGCGTGAGAATTTTAGGGAAAGGATTTGATGAGGAAAGTGTAAATAGGTTTTTAAAGAACCTAGATGTAGATGTCAACGAAGACTCGGATTTTCTCTTCTTGCCGTTTGGACTTGAAATGCTCGATTCTTCAGACTTTGAAAAGATCTTGAAAAACTTCAAAGAGGGGTTAGTCGTTTTCGCAAATCCAACTGACGAGAAGTCTTTGGTATGGAGATACCCACCTTTCAGGGTGATAAGATCTTACAACTACCTGAAGTCACTTCTTCACTCAGAGGGTTTCGAGATCCGGGATTTCAAGAGATTGAACGACGATTTTTACGTTATCCATTTCTCAAAGTGATAGAATCACGTGTGGAGGTGATGAAGATGATAAGGGTTCACGTTAACGATCCGTTGGATGAAGAGGCCATGAAGCTATTGAGAAGCAAAGGAGAGCTCGAGGTTACGAGTGAACACCTTGAAAAAGAGGACCTCTTGAAGATCATGCCAGAGCTCGAAGTTTTGGTTGTGAGGAGTGCTACCAAGGTGACAGCCGATGTGATAGAAGCTGGTGAAAAGCTCAAGATAATAGCGAGAGCTGGCGTTGGGCTTGACAACATAGATTTGAACAAGGCAAAGGAAAAGGGAATAAAAGTTTTGAACACTCCAGGTGCGAGTGCGGCGTCGGTGGCAGAGCTCACGATGGGAATGATGTTCGCACTCTCAAGGCACATAGCTCGGGGAACGATGGATTTGAAAGAAGGAAAGTGGACTAAGAAACAACTAAAAGGAGTGGAGCTCAACGGCAAAACCTTGGGAATAATAGGACTTGGAAGGATAGGAAGGGAAGTTGCGAAAAGGGCCATTGCACTTGGGATGAAAGTCATAGCCTACGATCCGTTTGTGAAAGAAACGGACATGGATGTGGAGCTGGTCAAATTCGACAAGTTACTATCGAGTGCTGATTACATAAC
>JALVXE010000088.1:723-2816 GCA_027038385.1 Thermotogaceae bacterium | reverse complement strand
AGTTTGACAAAGTCGTAAGACACAGAGATACGTGCTTTGGCCTCGATAAAGGTGAACTCCCAGCGGACGGGGTCGTCACGGGAATCGGTGAGATAAACGGAAGGAAAGTCGCGGTTTATTCGCAGGATTTCACGGTGATGGGCGGATCTCTCGGAGAGATGCACGCTAAGAAAATAGTTAAAATCATGGACTTGGCACTTGAGATGGGAATCCCCTTCATAGGTATAAACGATTCCGGGGGGGCGAGAATACAGGAGGGAGTTGACTCGCTTTACGGGTACGGTGAGATATTCAGAAGGAACACACTGGCTTCTGGGGTTATACCCCAAATAAGTGTAATCGCGGGTCCGTGTGCCGGTGGCGCGACTTACTCCCCCGCCATAACGGATTTCATAATCATGGTCGACAAGAAATCTCACATGTTCATAACCGGACCGAACGTCATCAAAGCCGTAACAGGTGAGGAAGTCACATTTGAAGAGCTTGGAGGAGCTGTCGTTCACAATCAAAAAAGCGGGAACGCTCACTTTTTGGCCTCGAGTGATGAAGAAGCGATGAAACTGGTCAGATTGCTCCTGTCATATCTACCGTCAAACAACATGGAAGATCCCCCAAACGAAGAAGGAGATAACGATTTCTCCACGCCAGAAAGTATATACGACATCGTACCGACCGATCCGAAGAAAGGTTACGATGTTAAAGACGTGATAAACATGGTCGTTGACGAGGGAAGTTTTCTGGAGGTTCACGCATTTTTTGCCCCGAATATCGTCACAGGTTTCGCTAGGGTGAACGGCATGGTAGTCGGCATCGTAGCTAACCAGCCCAAGATCCTTGCAGGAGCACTCGATATAGATTCCTCTGATAAGGCCGCGAGGTTCATAAGGTTCTTGGACGCGTTCAACATACCGATACTCACATTCGTTGATACTCCAGGTTTTCTTCCGGGAGTTGCTCAAGAGCATGGCGGGATAATAAGGCACGGCGCGAAGATCCTCTTCGCGTACAGCGAAGCCACAGTTCCAAAGATAACGGTGATATTGAGAAAAGCCTACGGAGGGGCTTATATAGCCATGAGCAGCAAACACCTCGGGGCCGATTTCGTTTTCTCTTGGCCATCAGCAGAGATAGCAGTTATGGGACCAGAAGGTGCTGCCAACATAATATTCAGAAAGCAGATACAAGTTGCAGAAGATCCGGAGAAAGCGAGGAAGGAGTACATAGAGATGTACAAAGCTGAATTCGCGAATCCCTATCAAGCGGCATCACGTGGATACGTCGACGCAGTCATCGATCCGATAAAGACGAGAGAAATGGTGGTGAAGGCGCTCGACATATCTAAGACAAAAGTCGAGGCAAGGCCGAAGAAAAAGCATGGAAACATACCGCTGTGAGGTGATAGCCTTGGGAATTTGGGAGATAACAACTGTGGGACTTTCGATGGTCTTCATAATATTCACGATACTGTACTTTCTGTTCATACTCATGGAATACATAACAAAGTTATCGACAAAGGAGCAAGCAGAGCCGGCGATCGGGGAGAAAATCGAAGCGGAAGAAGACAAGGAAGAGGTTGCAGCCATCTTTGCAGCCGTATACAGACTCCTTGGAAAAAATGTTAGAATAAGGAAAATAGCCAAGGGTAAAAGAGGATGGGAAACCTGGGAAAAACATGGCTGGAGAGGTGTTAGAAGATGGCGAGAAAATTCAAGGTGAGAGTCAACGGAAAGGAATACATCGTCGAGGTGGAAGAGATAAGGGGAAAAACTGAAGAAAAGATCGAGATAAAACAGCCGAGGGAAGTCCCCGTAGCCGTTGATATTCCAAGAGTTGAAAAACCGGCTTCAAAACCTCAAACCCAGGGATCGTCAGGAGGGGAAAAGGTTATAAAGGCTCCAATGAGTGGAAGCGTAATCAAGGTGCACGTAAAGGTTGGAGATTCCGTCAACGCTGGAGACACGCTGTTGGTGTTCGAGGCTATGAAGATGGAAAACGAACTCAAGACACCCTATCCTGGAGTTGTAAAACAGGTATTGGTCAAGGATGGAGATACGCTTGAAACTGGACAGATCGTCGTTGTACTGGAATAATAA
>JALVXE010000088.1:0-713 GCA_027038385.1 Thermotogaceae bacterium | reverse complement strand
ACGATGGAATTTAAAATAGTGAGTTTTGTTCTTGGAGAAGAAGAATTCGGAGTAGACATAATGAAAATCGACAGCATAGTTGAGCTCGGTAAGCTCACGAAAGTTCCAGAAACTGCAGATTACGTTGAGGGGATCATGAACTTCAGAGGGATGGTCATACCTATAGTAAACCTCAGAAAGAAATTCTTCATGGAAGACCTTCCCCCTGAAAAGAAAGCCAAGAGCAAGGTGATCGTCGTGAACCTCGAGAAGAAGAAGGTCGGCTTCATGGTTGACGACGTCAGAGAAGTTCTCACGGTGAGCGACGATCAGATGGAAGAACCACCAGAGGAAGTTGGTGGGGTCGGAAATTCCTACGTCCTTGGAATAGCGAAGATAGGAGATTCCATGATGATAATCCTAGACATAGACAAAGTCCTATCCGCAGAAGAGCAGCTGGAAATCGGAAGGATAGTGGAAAATGTTTGAGGCGGGCGATGCCCGCCTTTAATTTTTCCCTCCAGGAAACGATCTTGCCATGAGAGAACAATTGTATTGGAAAGGGGGTATGTACCTTGCCGAGGGGAGACCTTGGTATTGACCTCGGAACTGCGAGCTTCGTGGTTTATCAAAAAGGGAAAGGAATAGTGGTTTACGAGCCCTCAGTCGTGACAATATCGAGAAAGACCAAGTCGATCGTCGCGGTTGGAGAAGAAGCGAAGAAGATGCTTGGT
>JALVXE010000087.1 GCA_027038385.1 Thermotogaceae bacterium | reverse complement strand
CCATTATTTCTGCGATATCTGGTGTACCAATAGATCAGAGCATAGCCGTCACTGGGTCTATAAATCAGAGTGGAGAAGTTCAGGCGGTTGGGGGAGTCACGGAAAAGGTTGAGGGATTCTTCAGAGTTTGCAAGCAGAAGGGGTTGAGTGGAAATCAAGGTGTGATACTTCCGAAATCCAACGTGGACGAACTCGTACTCAGAAGGGAAGTTGTCGAAGCCATCAGAGATGGGAAGTTTCACATATGGGTCGTGGAGAATGTAGACGAAGCCATAGAGATAGTCATGAAGAAAAAAGCAGGAAAGCTTCTCAAAAGCGGAAGCTACAGGAAAGGAACCGTTAACAGGATGGTCTGTGATAAGTTGAAGGAGGCCAAGGAGCTCTTGGAGGGCAAAAGGAGAAAATGAGACAGGTGATCGGAAAGTTCGTTTCGAAAAGATCTCCCATCCACAAGCTCTCCCCGATCTCTAAGGTCCTCTCCATTCTCTTTCTAACGATCGGCGTGATCGTCTCATCTAACTATCTCGACTATCTGATCTTATCTTTGATGCTGCTAGTAATGGTCCCGCTATCGAAAATAAGCTTCTCCACATACCTCAAGGGTTTGAAGAGCATAATGTTTCTAATCACGTTTGCCATCGTCATCCAGCTTTTATACTCTGGCGTTATGCCGGCCGTCGAATCCACGATA
Source organism: Thermotogaceae bacterium (assembly GCA_027038385.1). GTDB lineage: Bacteria > Thermotogota > Thermotogae > Thermotogales > Thermotogaceae > WGAO01. The sequence continues at coordinate 11,208 of JALVXE010000087.1, read as the reverse complement.
AGGATCGTGTTGATACTCATGTTCGCAGAAGTCCTCACGTTTACCACTCGCCCGACCGATCTGGCGAGTTCCATTGAAGACTTCCTAAAGATTTTCGGGACACCACTTAAAACCCGTCAAGAACTGTCTATGATAATGATGATAGCCATGAGATTTGCACCGGTGATGGTAGAAGAGGTGGACAGAATAACGAAATCTCAGATAGCCCGAGGAGCGAAGATAGATTCCGGAAGGATATGGGAAAGGATGAAGTCCTTAGTCTCCATCACGGTTCCACTCATGGCCTCGGCCGTGAGGAAGTCTGAAGAGATAGCACTCGCCATGGAAGTGCGAAGGTTTAAACCAGGGGTTCCAAGGAGCAGGTATAGATCCTATTCTTGGGGGATTGGAGAATGGATCCTCACGACATCTTCCCTGATCCTGATTGTGCTGGTGTTGATTTTCCGAAACCCATGATTCACATCACACACAGAAATTCCGACCCGGATTCATTCGCCGGCGTATTCTGGGGATCTCATGTCTTTGGGGGATGCTCGTTCGTTCACAATCCTTCAAGGATAGTCAGAAATCTGATTCAAGTTGTCAGTTTTCAGGAAAAGACGTGTTGGAATTTCAAAAGGGTATTTGCTTATGACGTTAACTCTCCAGATAAGCTCTCCATAAACTCCACTGAAAACCTTGTGGTGATCGACCATCATCCGAAGAACTCTTTCAGCGACGTGACACTCATCTGGAAACCTCGAGCTTCTCTGTCGATGAATCTGTATGACATATCAGATGGCATAAACCTTTCAGACGACGTGTTGTTTGCCTTCGCGGTCGCGCTCGTTACAGACACCGCTATTCTTAGAACAGCCTCTTCAGAGGAGCTTTTTTATTTATCAAAGTTCATAAGGAGGAAAAGACTCGAGGACGTGTTCAAAGTTATATTCAGAGGATCAGTCAGAATGGAAGACTTCTTGAAGGATCTTGAAGGTATCGTTGTGAACGGATCTCTGTGTTTCGGTAGATTCTCGAATGAAGATCATTTCATGTTCTTTTGTGATACGCTGATGTACTCCCTCGGGTGTGAAATCGTAATAGGAGAACTGGATTGGGGGATATGGATGTACGCTGAAAAAAGTGTGGTCCAAGATCTGTTCAGGGTTTTGAAGATCTTGGAGAAGGACTACAAACGCGTCGGTGGAAAACTCATCGGTGCAGATCTTCACACGGTGTTGAAACGTTTGATAGATCTTCTTCCGTTATCAAACGATAACCATGATCCCTCAAAGCCGATGCCGTGACTCCTATTCCATTCACCAGCTTTCCACTGAAGGTTCCATCGTAGACATTCCTTAACCCACAAGAAGGACTTTTGGATTTCAGAATGATCACACACGGATCGGTTATCTTGGCTATCTCGAGGCTGATTTTGGCGCCGCGCTTGAAATTTTCCGTCACATCCTCTCCGAATTCGTTTATCACCTTTCCATCTCTTATCTCGGATCTTGGCCTTGGAGTTGGAAGACCTCCGAGTTGCTCCGGACAGAACGGAACGATTATGAAATCTTTTGAGAGCTTCAACACCCTCTCATCTGGCTTGGACTTTCCATCATATCTCGTCGGGAGACCCAAAAGACACGCACTGATCATTATCACTTTCCACCCATCCATTTCTCCTCTTCCTTGAGAACGTACATCCTTCTAGGAGAAGGCAGGAATGCCATTGGATTGGTGTGTCTCCCGTATATCCTGACCTCGAAGTGGAGGTGCGGGCCTGTGCTCATTCCAGTACTTCCAACTCTTCCTATCAGTTGTCCTCTTTTGACGTACTCCCCAACGAAGACGTCTATTCTAGAAAGATGCCCGTAGACGGTTTGATATTTCCCGTGATCTATGAGTATCATGTTACCATATCCTCCGTTCCTACCGGCGAATTTAACCACTCCGTCGTCTGCAGCAAAAACCGGACTTCCAATAGGAGCTGCTATATCAACTCCGGTGTGGAAGGACCACCTCTTGGTTATCGGATGTATCCTCCAACCGTACTTGGAGGTTATCACACCGTAGACTGGCCATATGAACTTTGCAGAATCGTTGAAGGCCATACCCATTATCTCGGAAGGTACGAACAACTTCTCACCATCGTATAACAAATCTGAAGAGAGCAAATTTGCGGCTTTCAGGAGGCTCACGGTGGTGAAGAACCTCGCTGCGATACTCTCCAGGGTATCTCCCCTCTTGACCGTGTAGATTATCCCGTCTGGTATCGGAAAGACTATCTCTTCTCCTATTCTAAGCTTTCTCGGATCCCTTAAGTTGTTCCAATCCAGTATTGTAGATATGGAGACGTCGAGTGATTCGGAGATGGAGAAGAGGGTATCTCCGGGCTGAACATAGTAGTGCATTAAAAAGTACGAAAAAGCTTGGCTGAATATAGCCAAGGCAACTACGAGAGCGAATTTCTTCAAACTCGTTCACCCTTTCTTCAGAGTTTGAGAAGTCTTCTTATCTCCTCTTTAAGTTCGGTGAAGTCCATGGACTTTACCACATATGCATCAGCTGCCCACGATGCTAAATCACTCTTGTAGTGCGAGTAGGCCGTTAAAAGTATTATCTTGGCATCTTTCTTTATCTCCCTGAGCTTTCCCGCCACTTCAAGACCGTTCATCCCCGGCATCTCTATATCCAGAGTAACGAGATCGTAACTTGACTTCTGAAATTTCTCTATAGCTTCCTCACCATTTGAAGCCTCGTCCACTTCGAGTCCCATGTCTTCGAGTTCTTCCTTTATCAAGAGCCTGAGGTTAGGTTCATCATCCACAACCAGAACTCTCTTTCCCATTTTTCAATCCCCCTTCTCCCTGGGTATTTCAAATATGAAAGCTGTTCCGTTACCCGATGGGCTCTCGACCCATATTTTACCCCTGTGCTCGTCTTCTATGATCTTCTTCGATATCGGAAGCCCGAGCCCCGTCCCATGTATCTTCGTTGTGAAAAACGGAGTGAATATCTTCTCCTTGACATCTGGTGGAATCGGATCCCCTTTGTTCCAAAATTCCACCCTTATCCTATCCTTGAGATCCTCCACCGTAACCCTTATCTTACCACCTTCTGGTGTCGCATCTAAAGCGTTCTGCAACAAGTTTATCAAAACCTGCTTTATCCTACTCCTGTCTGCAAAAACTTCTACTTCGCTTTTATCACTTATAAGGCTGAACTCAACGTTCTTTTCCTCGAACTTCTCTTCGTGGAGCAGGTAGACTTCTCTTATAAGTTCGATTATGTCAAACTCGCTGAAGTCCAACTTCCTAGCATCTCTGCTGAACTCAAGTATCTCTCCAACGATCTCCTCAAGCCTCTTGACCTCTCCAACGAGTATATCTATGTATTTGTTCCTGATCTCTGGATTATCGGAATGTTTCTGGAGCCTCCTCAAAAATCCACCTATAACGGATATAGGATTTCTCAGCTCGTGAGCCACCCTCGCTGCCATCTCACCGAGCGCCGCCAACTTCTCCTGCCTCTTTCTTTCAAGTTCGAGTATGTACCTTGTAGTAACGTCCTCAAACGTTATTATCACACCATCCATCTTTCTTCCATCTGGGTTCCAGAGCGGTGAGAACTTTATGTCGAAGTACCTCTCCTCTCCACTTATATTGAAGGGATAATTGGAAAGGTACAAGACCTCCCTAGCTTCGAAGACCCTTCCCGCCACTGCCCAGATGTCTTCAAATTCCGGACTAAGCCAGGAAATCTGCGTTCCGACCATGCTCTCTCTTGGCCTTCCAAAGATCTGTTCGGCTTTTCTGTTCCACTCCAAAACCTTACCAGACGAATCTATCACCATGACAGCTATATCCAGGTTTTGAAGAATACTCTCGGAGAATTTTCTCAGATAATCTATCAAGTTCTTCTGACGTTCCAGCGACAGAGTTTTGCTCTTCAGCTCCTCATAATTCATAACGTTTTCTATGGCGAGGCCGGCACTCTCTGCTATCAGCTTGAGGACCTCGACATCCATATCGTTTATCGGTCTCTTCGTTATCTTGTTGTCCATTATCACAACACCTATCGTGTCCCACCTGCCGACGAGCGGCATGACGACGAAATCATCGGTTTTTACAAGCTCTACCAAATCGTATATCTCACTCCTTGACTTCTTCACAAGGTTTGGTGTGACGTGAAAGACCCTTTTCCTCAGAACGACCCTTTCAAGTATCGGATGGCCCCTGTAGTGGAATATCCTGTCTTCTATCTCCTTCGTGAGCCCCCCTGAAAAATCAAGGGTTAGAGCCTCTTCCCTGAAATACTGAACCGCATCTCCATACCTGAGTGCCCTCTGAGAAGTTTTTCTCTTGTAACCTTCAAGCTCTTCTTTGGATTCAAAACCCGCCCACATCCTTCCTATCAGGACTTGTCTTTTGTTGTCTTTCACCAGGAGGAGCGCTCTGTCAAAGTCAAGCCCTCTTGGTGTGGTTACGCCAAGGAGTAGTATCTTGTAGACGTTGTTCAGGTTGTAGCTCGATCTCATGGCCTGGCTTATCACATAAACCGCTCCAAGCTTCCTTATATGGTCTCTAAGCATCGATATAAGCTCTTCATGCCTTTCCCTGAGCTCCTCGAGTTTTTCGACTTCGTCCCTTATAGCCGTATAGTAAAGAATTCTCCCACTTGCAAGCGAGTATCTCTTGGATATCTCCTTCAAAACCGAGAGATCCAGCTCGTCGAAATGCTTCACCGGCTTGTAGCCAGCACTTTTTTTCTTGTTGACAAGTGCGAGTATACCCCTCCTTCTGCTCTCGACGTCGTAATGAACCGCGATCATGGACTTTATTTCCGTACTGAATATCTCGTCTATCGATAACTCTTCGAGCTGCTTCCTTGTTAAAAGCACCGATTCACCATCTTCGAGCTTCACCATGAGAGGATGACTTCTCTCTATGACACCGTACTTGAACTCGACGTTCTTAGATTTTCTCACGACGTAATCTTCACCGCTTTTCTCAAGGACGAAGGCCCCCTCAGCCTCCAAAACTGCTATCGCGATATCCAAGACACCGTCTATCAGGTCCTCTTCTTCTTTCGTTTTTTCGAAGAGATCGGTGAATTTTCCTAGGAGGGAGTACTTCTTGAGGGAGTCTTCAAGTTGCCTGTACTTCACAAGAAACCTGAGCGCCATCGTGACGTCTCTTGAAAGGTCCTTTATGAGTTCCTCATCAACCTCTCCCCCAAGCAAGACGATTCCTATAATTTCGTCTCCCCGGGAGAGTTTTATCATCACTTCGTATCCATCGATTCCAATGTCCCTCGGTACGGGATGGGGTTTCAGCGGCGGGATGTTCCTCAGAAAATCCGTGTCCTTTATCTTGAGTATTCCCACACTCTCTTTGAGTTTCTCATCGGTCGATCCAACCAGTCTGAGTATTCTCCTCTCCTTCTCGTAAACGAACAAGGAGACCCTTTTACAACCTGATCTTTCCGAAAACATCGAAGCGATTTCGTCCATGGATTTTCCTTCGTACCCGCTCTTTAAAAACTCATTGACGCAATTGAACACCTTCCAGGTCATTCCACTCTCCATTCTCCCACCAGCTTTTCCATATCCCTTTTTATCCATTCCAAGTGACTCCCTTTCCAATAGACCCTTCCACATCTCGGACACACTTTGAATTTCTCTACAGTCTTGTAAATGTATTCTGGAACTTTGTCTTTGACTTCATCTGGTTTTGCGTCTATCAAGACCTCATTGCACTCCACACACCTCGTAAACGGCTTTATATCATCGTAAAGCTCCAAATCCAGGATCAACTTTCTCAGTTGAGATCTCCAATCGTCCGATTCAACATAGTAAACCTTTAACCCCGTTGTAGAAGCCTTTCTGTAAACTTCTTTATCTCGAGTCAGGAGAATCCTTTCTCCAACTCTCTCGAGAATCTTTCTCTCGTCGATTCTCGGATAGTAAACCGTGTCGAAACCGAGAAGCCTTAACTTTTTAGCGAGCTTTCCGAGCATCCTGTCACAGAAAAACTTCGGCTCATTTTCCTCCAACGCTCATCCTCCTGACGAGCAACGTCGAGCCCGATACGGGACCGTAATGATTGTAATCATCGGCCACCATCTCAACAGCGGATAAAAGTTCGCCAAGCGTTCCTGAAAGTGCCATTCCCCTTATGGGTCTTGTGAATTCACCATTTGCTATGAGCGTTCCAGATATTTGAACGGAGAACCTACCAGAAACCGGGTCCGATGTGTGAACTCCCATGACGTTTTCAACGTATATCCCCTTATCGACGGATGAGATTATCTCCTCCCTCTTAGCGTTTGCCACCAAATAGAGGTTCACCGGAGATATTCCAGGAGAAGACCTGAAGGATCTGACGAAGGCGTTCCCCGTCGGCTCCATGTTAAGCTTCTTCGCACTGTAGAGGTTGTGAAGAAAAGACTTCAAAACTCCGTTTTCCACCAACGCAAATCTTTTGGTATTCGTTCCTTCAGAATCAAACGGCACCGAACCCAATTTCTTCGGATCCCTCGGGTCGTTGATCATCGTGAGATTTTCCGAGAAGAGCTTTTTCCCTATATCATCTGGTTTGAGGAAAGAAGATTTCTTGTAGACGTTCTCTCCGGAGAAAGGAAGATAGGCGTAAAAGAACATCATCGCTACAGCGTCCGGATCGAAAACTATATCGTAAACTCCTGTCTTCCCAACCTCCGCACCGAGCCCTTCTACTGCACTCTTAGCTGCGAGTTTAGCAACGCCAATTGGATCTAACTCTTCCATGCTTCTTCCACCCTTCATCTTGTAACCCATACTTCCGCCTTTTTCATCAACCGCGCTACACATTATCGAGGCGCTAGCTTCAGATATTTTGGTGCTTTTGAGGACCCCCTTGGTGGTTCCCACGGTCTCTTCCACGACCGATATTCCCACCGACGCAGATCTCACGAACTTTATCCTCTCATCGAAATTCTTCGCTTCATCCACCATCGAGAGTGATATCTCTTTCAGATCGGCAAGTGTGATTTTCTCCACAGATTCATCGTATATTCCAGGAATATCCTCGTAATCTTTCTCATCAGATATCACGTTTCCATCGTCCGGCTCCGTGAACTCAGTCATAGCCAGTGCCCTCTCTACACCCTTTCTTGCATCATCCTCAGTTGGACTTGCGAGCGATACAACGGCCTTTCTACCATCTCTTATAACGATTATCCCTATTCCATCCCTGAACCTCTCCAAGATTCTTTCAGGACCATCTGCAGTGGATGACACGGATCTGCTCTTTTCAACATACCTGTAGACAAGACCTTCAGCACCATTTTTCTTTATCATATTCAATATCATTTCTACCATTTTTATTCCCCCTTTCCTTGTGAATTCTACCAGAATAAGGTGTAGAATTTCACATCGGAGCGCATAAAGGAGGTGAAGAGATTGAGAGACCTTCTGAAGGATGTGATGGAATATCTAAAATCCAAGGGTGCGGATTATGCAGACGCGAGGTACGAGGAACACAGACTCGAAAACATAACCGTGGAAAATGCGAACTTGAAAAGCCTCTCGTACGACTTCGATAGAGGTGTTGGAATAAGGGTTCTTTACAAGGGAGGATGGGGATTCGCCGCCACGGATAAATTGGGCAAAGACCGCGTCATGAAAGCCGCAGATCTCGCCTTAGAAATAGCCAAAGAAAGTTCATCAAGGTCGAAAGGGACTGAGTTTGCAGCAGAAGAGCCTCACAAGGACGAATTTAGATCTCCCTTTGAAAAGGATCCGTTTGAAGTCCCGCTTGGAGAAAAGATAGATCTCCTAAAAGAGGCGACTTCTTCTATGATGAAAAAGAGTGATGTGAGGCGAGCAGTTGGGAACATGGATTTCAGGAAAATAACAAAGGTCTTTGTGAACACGGAAGGATCCGATATAGAACAACTCATACTGATATCTGGTGCAGGAATAGTAGCTTATGCGGCATCAGAAAACGATTTTCAAGTACGGTCTTACCCGTCCAGCTTTGGAGGAGACTACGCCACCAGGGGATGGGAGTTCGTCGAGCAGATGGATCTCATTGGAAATTCGGAAAGAGTAGCGGAAGAAGCATCAGCACTTTTGAAGGCTGAGGAGATAGAGCCTGGAGAATACGACATCGTGATAGACGGTCAACAGATGGCACTTCAGGTTCACGAATCGTGTGGGCATCCGACGGAACTGGATAGAGTGTTCGGATACGAGATAAGCTTTGCCGGCGGTTCTTTCCTTCAGCCAGACAAGCTCAACAAACTCAGATACGGCAGCGATGTAGTCAGTATAACGGCCGATGCAACGATACCGGGAGGATTGGGATCTTTTGGATACGATGACGAAGGTGTAAAAGCTCAGAAGAGTTTCTTGGTGAAAGACGGGATGTTCGTTGGGTATCTGATGGATAGACAGACCGCGGCGAAACTCGGAATGAGATCGAATGGAGCGGCGAGAGCACAGAGCTGGAGGAACATACCCATAATAAGGATGACGAACATAAACCTCCTCCCAGGCGGGTATACCTTGGACGATCTGGTATCAGGCATAGATTATGGATTTCTGCTCTCCATGAACAAAAGCTGGTCGATAGACGACATGAGGGTGAACTTTCAGTTCGCCACCGAAATCGCCTACGAAATAAAGGGTGGAAAACTCACGGGTAGGATATTCAAAAACCCTGTTTACTACGGAAGAACAACAGAATTCTGGAACTCCTGTGATGGAATAGCAGATCAATCTAGCTGGCACGTTTGGGGGCTTCCCAACTGTGGGAAGGGTCAGCCTATGCAGGTTATGTATGTCGGTCACGGTACGTCTCCAGCGAGATTCAGAAACGTGAAGGTAGGTGTTGCGAGATGAGAGGGGAGCAGTTCTACAGAGGCCTGATGAGGATCATGAATGATGCGTTCGCTGGATACGAATTTCTGGCATCTGTAAGCGACAAGAAGAGGGATCTCACAAGGTTTGCAAATTCCGAAATACATCAGAACGTCTCAATAGAGGGATCAGGATTATCTATCATGCTCGTAAAAAACAACAAACTGCTTGTTTTGAAATCCAACGACTTCTCACAAGCAGCTCTCAAGTCACTCAGAGAAAGAGCGGACGAGATGATAGGGCACGTTCCCGAACTTCCATACAAATTCAAGATGCCACCACTGAGAATGACGTTTCCGTTTGAAAAAGCCGATCCTTCAATGAAGGAAGTTTCTCCATCGAAGAGGGCACAGATGTTCGACATGGTGAAGTCAAAGGCTGAGGAGAAAAATCTCAAGGCCTTTGGGTACATCGCCAACGACTTCGAAGAGGATGTGGTCATGTCAACGAGCGGCCTGTTCCTGTACGCAACGTACTCCGCCGCCGATTACAACGTAGTCATGATGAACGACTCTGGTGGAAGCAGCTATGCTTCCGGATTTGCCAAAAGTCTCGAAGAGCTCGACATCAATGAGAAATCTTCAGAGGTTGCTAAGCTGGCATCTATGAACATACCTCGCGCTGAAATAGAGCCTGGAGAGTACACTGTGGTGTTGGGGCCAGAAGCGGTCGCCACCATGTTCCTTTACTTCGCTTACAGCGCTCTGAATGGAATGGCATACGAGATGAAAACCAGCTCTGCGGTGAAATACCTTGGTAAAAAGGTCGGTCCAGAATTCTTGAATTTCTCCGATGATCCGAAAGACGAAAGGTTGATGGGTATAGAGTTCGATGCGGTAGGTGAAGAAAGAAAAACTCTACCTATAATAGAAAACGGAGAGTTCAAGAGCGTCCTCTACGCTTACGGAACGGCGTTGAGATTTGGAAAGGATCCGACTGGAAACACAGTGAGCCTTGAAAATATGGATATGGCATTTCCACTGAATCCAGTCGTGAAGGGTGGAGAGGTTTCGAAACAAGATCTGTTCAACAGCGTGAACGAGGGTATCTACATACACAGATTCCACTACGTGAACGTGGTCGATCATTCTGAACTCGTCCTCACCGGCATGACGAGAGATGGGCTCTTTTTAATAGAGAACGGACGGATAACGAAAGCACTCAGAAACATGAGGTTCAACGTCTCCTTTTACGACTTGATGAGAAAACTCAAGGGCTTGTCCAAAGAACAGGAGGTGATCAGCTCCTCCGTACCGATGGTGGTTCCATACGCGGTTTTTGAAGGGTTCAAATTCACATCGAAGACAGATCATTGATTTTATGAATTCTGAAATGCTGTTGTAAAATCTAGTAGGGGAGATGCGTTTGGAAACGAAAAGGCAAAAGAGCAGGAATATAGTGGAATCCTTCCGCCATGCTTCGGAAGGGATAGCTGGTGCTCTGCAAAGCGAAAGAAACTTGAAGATACACTTCGTGGTAGGAATGATCGTTCTGGTTCTCTCATTCTTTCTCGATATACCTAGAGAGGAAGAGCTGTGGTTGATATTCGCTGTATTCTCGGTTATAGGTGCAGAACTGATAAACACTCTGGTCGAAGGATTCGTCGATTTGTATTCAACTGAGAAAAACCCGATGATAAAATTCGTAAAAGATGTCGCAGCTGGGATAGTTTTGTGGTATACAATGTTTTCAGTGGTAGTCGGCGTAATAGTCCTTGGAAAGGCCATCTTTGGTTGGCATGAGCTGGCGGGAAGGATTCTCGCACTGGTTGTTTTGGTGATTTTTCCGTGTACAATTGTCTGGGAGGCGGTGAACAGAAATGGCAGGTCAAATAAGGGTAATGATAGCTGACGACTCAGCATTCATGAGGATGGTTCTCAAGGATATAATAGATTCTCAACCAGATATGAAAGTTATCGCCATAGCGAAAGATGGACTAGAGACTGTGGAGCTCGCTGTGAAACACAGACCCGACGTCATAACGATGGACGTAGAGATGCCAAAGCTCAACGGGATAGAAGCTCTAAAGCTGATCATGAGAAAAGCTCCAACGAGGGTTATAATGGTGTCTTCCCTCACAGAAGAGGGTGCAGAGATAACTCTCACAGCTCTTGAGATAGGAGCGGTGGATTTTTTGCCAAAACCAGCTGGATCTGTCTCGATGACTTTCAGGCAGGTTGCAGGACAACTCGTTGAAAAGATAAGGAACGCTATGAAAGTAGATCTAAGGAGTTTGGGTATGAGAAGACCAAAACCAAAAGCTCTTACAATGAGAAAGACAACCACAACCGGAAAGATAGTGGTGATAGGTTCATCGACCGGAGGGC
>JALVXE010000086.1:966-11923 GCA_027038385.1 Thermotogaceae bacterium | reverse complement strand
TTCTCCATGTGCCTTTCAAACTTCTCCATGAGGTCCTTTGAAGTCAACATCTCCATCAAAGGAGGAGTTATGGACATCGTGAGTTTGAAGTTTATTCCATCTCTTTCGAGTTTCTTGAACATCCTCAGAAGTGGAATATACGTCTCTATCATGGCTTCAAAGAGCCATCTTTCTTCTAGAAATTCTTCATATTCTGGGTGGCGTATGTAGGGAAGGTGTGCGTGGAGCACCAAAACTATGTTCCCACTCTTCATCATTTACCACCCTTTCCAAGTCCACTCCTCACCTTCTCCCATATGAACGCTCCTCCTCCAGATGGAGATACGTTCTGAAGTATCCCTATTCCGGAGGAACCGACCATCTTTTCAACCGGCTTAACGTAGGGTTCCCCCCCAGGCTTCACTCTCTTTTCTTTCGTTCTCAGATCTAGCCATCTCTCCCTTTTAGAGTCAGAGGGATGGTTCTTTGGAGCGTTGCACACGTTCGATCTGAGGAGCGGAACAAACTTTCCGTTCGGATCTTTGTACCCGAGTTCCAATATGTAGGAGGCTCCAGGAAGGGGAACGTTGAAGTAGTAATTCTTGGTAAATCTGACGTCCACGCCGAATTCAAAGGTCCTGTGTGCGTTTGTACCATCGAATATTATGTAGGTGACGTCGTAAAGTCTTAGAACGATCTCATATCCAAGCCCTAGGGATTCTATTTTTCTGATGGTTTCTGGTGAGAAATCCCAGTATGCGTGAAGCCAGTTCGGATTGACGGGCATAAGTACGAGTTTGTCTTTGCCGTAGCTTCTCGGTAGCTCTTCCCCCTTCTGAACGGGTCTCTCTTGAACCAGTTGAGTTCCCATATGACTTGAGGCCCTTTCTTTAGTTTGAGATATCCTCTTCTCTATCTCCTGCTTTATAGCCCTCATTATGTCTCTTTTCTTCATCCTCTTTTTAAGCTTTATGCCGAGCTCTTTCGCCTTCTTCCTGAGCTGCTGTATGGTCGGAGCCGACTCCAACCACTCCAGAAGGTCCTCATAAATGAGCATCTCTCTCCCCTCCCCTAGGTCTGTACCTATTTTCATGAAAATTATATCATGTTATTTGAGGGTGTAAACAGTTATAACGTGGAGTAATTTAATGCTTTTAGGAAATATTTCGGGATAATCTGGAAATATGGCAGATAATCGGCGAAAATCAGTACCTCATAAAAACATATGCCGATGAGATCAATACCGATATCAACACCACTGAGAACCCGACGATCGAAAACTTCCAGAATTTTATTTTCTTACCGTTTTGGGAGAGTATTTGGATCGCTACTACGTTAGCAGAAGCACCTATCGGCGTTCCGTTTCCTCCTAGACAAGCCCCGAGTGCGAGAGACCACCACAACGGGTTGAGGTTGTGAAACGTTTTGGGATCTATATCCTTTAAGTGATCTATGACGTGAACCATCGTCGCAGTGTACGGTATGTTGTCGACGAACGCTGATAAGCTCGCTGAAAAGGATATCAGTATCATCTCGAATTTCTTGATGCTGTCCCCTGCAAGGTCCACCATGAAGTACGCCATCTTCTCCAAAACCCCTGTTTCCTCAAGGGCTCCTGTTATTATGAACAGAGCTATGAAGAAGAAAATGGTTTCCCAATCTATCTCTCTCAAGAATTCCTCGAGCTGATCTTTCTCTATCACCAAGACCGATAGAAACCCCATCATCAGTGCTATGGACGATCCAGATATGTTGAGTTTGTGTTGGAACAAAAACAGGATTATCGTGATTCCGAGGAGTACCTCACCCATGAGCAGTTTTGGATTCTTCTCTTCGTTGAACATTCCTTCGCTTATCATGGTTTTCAGATCTATAGAGAGTTCTTTTCTGTACACAAGAATCAAGAACAGGTCCACAATTAGGAATATCGCAAAGGACACGGGCGCTAGATTGACTAGGAAATCTGAAAATGCCAAGTGGGCGTTCGTACCTATTATTATGTTTGGTGGATCACCAATCAGTGTGGCGGTCCCTCCTATGTTCGATGCGAATATTTCTCCCAATACGAACGGACTTGGATCCATACCAATTGCGTCCGATACAGCCAGTGTCATTGGGACGAATATCAACACCGTGGTGACGTTGTCTATGAAAGCCGATACGGTTGCAACTATGGATGTGAGTATGAAAAAGAGCAGCTTTGGACTCCCTCTCGAGATCTTCAGGCCTTTAACACCTATGTATTGGAAGAAACCTGTCCTTTTCATCGCTGCCACGAAGAGCATCATGCCTATGAGTAGGAAAACGGTGTCGAAGTCAACGTATTTTATGTAAACTTCGTGCGGATTCTCGAATATTTGGAGGAATATCAACGAAGCTGCGCCTATCATGGAGGCTATCGTCCTATGTATCTTCTCAGATATTATGAAGACATACACGGTGAAGAATATGGCTACAGTTACGAATATGTCGTACATGGTGAGCACCCCCGCGAGCAGATTCAGAGTCTTTCTTTGAGAAGGTTGTATATGCTACTTACAGATCTTGTGGGAACTATCTGCGGCTCATCAGTTTGAATCCACCCATCGAGTCCTAGTCTTTCTGCATATTCGACGACTTCCATGTACTCTTCCTCTGTTACCTTTCTCGAGATTTCAGGATACTCCTTTGCCCTGAAAACAGGCATGTACTGCCTCATTATCGAGACGGGTACATCTTTTGAGAGCTCACTCGCCACGAAGTCTAAAGCTTTTTTGTGGTTTGTTATCCTGCCAGGAAATACCAAGATTCTGATGATCATTCCCCTCTTTCCGTCAAAAGCTCCGACTTGCTTGAACATCTCCTTGAGAGCCTTCTTTGCAACGCTCCAGTAATTCGGTACTTTTGAATACCTCATCCCCACTTCGTCTTCTACGTACCTTATATCTGCAAGGTATACATCGACGATCCCATCCAACAATCTGAGAGACTCCAACGATTCGTAGCTTGATGTATTCCAGACTATCGGAATGTTGAGGCCTTTCTTTGAAGCAATTTCAAGTGATTTGAGAACGTGTGGTAAGTACTGAGACGCCGTGACGAGGTTTATGTTTTCGGCCCCGGCTCTTTGAAGCTCTAGCATTATGAATGCGAGATCACTCTCGGATATATTCACCCCTCTCATCAGCTGAGAGAACCCGAAATTTTGACAATAGACACATTTCATGGGACAACCAGAAAAGAAAACAGTCCCAGATCCTCCATTTCCAGATATAGGAGGTTCTTCTCCAAAGTGGAGGATGGCGTTGGATATCCTCAAGCTCAAATCAGAGCCGCAGACCCCTCTGTGTTTTGGTCTGTCAACTTTGCAAACTCTCGGGCATATATCACAGGAATGCAATCTGTCATAGAGATTCTCAAGGACTTGGGGATCAATCCACGTATTCGTTCACCTCTACGTACTCGATACCACCACCGAGTTTTCTGAACTTCTCTATGACGTTTTCGTATCCCCTGAATATATGTTCCACGTGGTGTATCTCACTCGTTCCTTCCGCCATGAACGCTGCTATAACCAAAGCTGCTGTCGCCCTTAGATCCGTTCCGTTGACAGGAGCGCCAGAGAGTTTCTCAACTCCTTCTATTATGGCTGTTGAATCTGAGAGTTCTATCTTTGCTCCCATCCTTCTGAGTTCATCTACGTGGAGAAATCTTGAGTGAAACACGTTTTCTCTTATGTGTGATGTTCCGACAGACGTGCTGAGGAAAGCCATCATTTGAGGTTGGAGATCTGTTGGGAATCCCGGATACGGGGCCACGTCTATGTTTAAAGGACTAGGCCTCCTATCCATGGATATCTCGACGCTGTTTTCTCGTATTTCCAAATCTACGCCAGATTCCTCCAGGAATTCCCATAGTGAATTTAGATGCTCAGGTATGAGATTTCTTATCTTTCCCTTTCCCAAAGTTGCAGCTATAGCTATTGCATAGGTTCCAGCTTCTATTCTATCTGGTATCACCCTATGACGAACCGTCTTTGTTTTTACACCACCCCTTATCCTTATGACGCTCGTTCCGGCTCCTTCTATCTCTACTCCCATCTCCTTGAGAAATTTCTGAAGGTCAACTATTTCCGGTTCCATAGCGGCGTTTTCTATAATCACTTCTATACCTTCAAGAACCGATGCAGTGGTCATGAGATGCTCCGTGGCCCCGACGCTAGGTTTCGGAAGAGTTATCCTGGCATTTTTAATCTTTTCTCTCCTTGCTTTAACAAATCCGTGCTCTATCTCTATCTTGAATCCCATTTTTTCGAGGCCTGAGATGTGAAAATCAACTGGCCTTACTCCTATGGAACAACCTCCCGGGAGCGCGACTTTGGCGCTTCCGTATTTCGCAACAAGTGGACCGAGGACGTTGAAAGAAGCCCGCATTTTTCTAACGAGTTCATAAGGAACATCCGTGTTGGGGGAAGCGGCTGGAAAAACTTCGACCCTACTTTTGTTAAACGACACCTCCATTCCAATGGATCTCAAAATATCTATCATGGTCCTAACGTCCAAGAGGTCTGGAACGTTTTCTATGAGGACCTTTGAATCAGATATTATAGATGCAGCAAGAATTGGCAGAGATGCGTTCTTCGCACCCGAGATCTCTACATCCCCTTCAAGACTCACTGGACCATCTATCCTGAAATATCCCAATTCATTTCACCTCTTCAAGTGATTCCTCTATAAGTTTTTCCAGATCTTCTCCGTCGTCTGGATAAACTTTGAGAGAGGTTCTTATTTCTATTTCGTCTCCCATCTGAACCTTTATCATCTCGTTTACCCTCTCTTTAACTCTCTCAGCGTTTTCTTTGTTCACATCTGTGAGAAGGATTATGAACGTATCTTCGGAATATCTTCCTATGCTATCCAGCGGAACTCTTACAGAGTCTCTCAGTATCTTCCCAAGGAGTACCAGATTACTCTCCCTTTCAAGTGGGAGGAGATCTTCAAGGTTGGATATCCTGACCGTCAGTATCCCGTAACTCAGACCTTCTTCAAACGCTTTCTCATGATAGTAAGATATGAGCTTCATTATGTGATCTCTTGAATAAACCCTTGTTAGTGGATCTATTATCCTTTTCGTGCCTATGTCCTTCACGAAACTATCGAATAGCTCGAATTGTCTTTTGACGAGTTCGTTGTATTCCTGAAGCATGCTCTCCATTTCCTTCTCCCTTTGTCTGCAGGCTTCCAACATTTCTTCAAGCTCTTTTATCCTGTCAAGTAGGTCTTTTTCTCCCATGACATCACCTCCTGAGGTTATGTTAACATAATATTGGGTGAGATAAATTGAGGATCTTCCGACGAAAAGATATTATAATAGTTCTCATCGTTGTAGCGATAGCCTTGGTTCCTATTTTGAAAAGAGATCGCTCGTTTTCAAACGTCGTGGTCGTTGAGGTGGATGGTAAAGTCGTCATGAGAATAGAAAAACCTGGTAGATATGATATCTATAGAAAGGGAAAGAGAATAACCACAGTGGTTTTCAACGGGAGAGAAGTTAGAGTGGTTAATTCTACTTGTCCTTTGAAATTGTGTGAAAAGATGGGATGGATAAAACCGGGAGGAGAGATAATCTGCGTACCCAACCATCTCGTGGTGAAGTTCGAGAAGAGCAAGATAGACGCGATGACCTGGTGAAGATCTCCCTTTTGGGAATCTTGATAGCTCTTTCAAGTGCGATATACGTTCTTGAAAGCTTCATACCGTTTCCATTGCCAGTTGGGCGATGGGGTTTTTCTAATTCTCTTGTTTTGTTCTCCGCCACGCTCTCTTTGAAATCAGCCTTGATAGTATCTGTCGGGAAGAGCATCCTTGGAAGTATAGCAATCGGGAGGATAATGTCTCCCACATTCTGGATGGGTTTTTTTGGATCCATAGGAGCTGCTCTCGTGGAGAGGGCACTTTACAAGATGAAATTCGGATACGTCGGAATGAGCCTCTCTGGGTCGATTGTGAATAACGTCGTACAAATGTCCTTTGGTGCAGTCTTGATCAAAAGTAAGGAAATATTTCTAATGCTCCCACTCTTTCTAGTTATGGGCAGCGTATCGGCAATTGCCAACGTCTATATAGCCAAAGCCTATGAAAGGTTTTGGGAGGTGAAGAGAGGGGTATGAGGATAATCTTAGCTTCTTCTTCTCCAAGAAGAGTGGAGATCCTAAAGAAAATCGGGTTGAATTTCGATGTCATACCCTCGAGAGTCATAGAGCACCTCGAGAAAGGAGATTTCGGGGAAATGGTGGAGAACCTCGCAATGGAGAAAGCGAAGGAGGTCTTCAACAGGACTTTCGATGAAAGACTCGTCATCGGCGCGGACACCGTAGTTGTTTTCAACGATGAAGTTCTCGGAAAGCCTAGGGATTTCGAAGAAGCTGAAAGATTTCTCAAGCGCCTATCTGGAAAGACCCACGAGGTTTACACCGGTGTGGCGTTCGTCTGGAACAGCGGTGAATATTCCTTCCATGAGAAGACCGTGGTTAAGTTTCGAAATTTGCCGGATGAACTTGTGAAGAAGTACGTCAGCTCTGGAAGTCCTATGGATAAGGCCGGGGGATACGGGATCCAAGATCTCGGGTCGGTTTTTGTGGAGAAGGTAGATGGGGACTTCTACAACGTTATGGGACTTCCCATTGGAAAGGTTTGGGAGTTTCTCTACAAAAAGGGTTGGTGGAAGTGAAGCCGAGAGAAAAGCTCATAAAGTTCGGACCTCACGTCCTCGAGAACGAGGAGCTCTTGGCCATACTATTGAGAACTGGAAGTGGAGAAAAGAGCGTTTTGGATCTATCGAGAGAGATCTTCGAAGTGTTTCCAAGCTTTTCCTCGCTGGCTTCAGCCACTATAGATGAGATACTCTCAGTCAAGGGTGTTGGGGTAGCAAAAGCTACTTCTCTCAAAGCCGCTCTTGAGGTTGGAAAGAGACTACATCTTGAGATGGTGAAAAAACCAAAGAGAGTTAAGTCTCTAGGAGACGCTCTCACCTTTTGTGAAGACCTTAAGTACCTTAATGAAGAAGTCTTGAGGATAATAGCCGTCGATGGATCACTCTCTTATATTTCGCAAAGGGATTTCCATGGGTTATCCTCAGCAATTTACGTCGAGATGAAAGACATCATGAGATACCTCATGAGGGTGAATGCGAATGCATTCTTCATCTGTCATAACCACAGATCTTCCACAAAGCCGAGCGATGAGGACAAGGAATTCACCTTAAAGCTTCTTCAAGCTGGTGATATACTTGGTATAAAACTCGTTGACCATATAATAGTGAGTGCAAGGAGCTTTTACAGTTTCGCTGAGAAGGGGTTGATCTAATGGATTTCGAAGATCCGAAACTCAAGAACATACTCAAGCTCAAAGAGGCTTTTGAGAAGGAATTGGCTAAAATGGGGAAGTTGAAGCCGAAGCCAAAGTCAACTTCGTCCAAGCCTTCGGTTAAGCTGAACATAGAGATTGCTCCATCTGCAACCGTGAGCGCTGCTGAAACTTGGACGGTCATAGATCTCAACAGGCAGGACTACGATGCAACTGATGCGTCTATAATAAAAGCTTTGAGGCAGACGCTGAGTAAAGTGGGAGATATCAGGCAGAGAACTATTATTGATGGGATATTGAAGTTTCTTCAGGGGGATTATGGAGCCGCGAAAGAGGTATTTTCAAGGTTTGAAAGCGATGAGTTTCGTTACATGCTTGGTGTGACGAAATTCTATTCTGGGGACCCCGATTCGCTGAGTTATGCGGTGAAGTTTTTGAAGGAGCGCTCGACGACTTTCTATCCCTACATACTCATGAGTGAGATCATGCTCGGTCTTGGAAGATATTCCGAGGCTGAGAAATTCTTCGAAGCCGCTGCGAAGGTTTCGAAAAATGTATACCTTCATCTCATACTCGGAGTTTACAAAGAAGATCCTTCATCGAAAAGACTCTTTCCGATAGCTGTGAACAAGAGGGGTTACAAGTCGCTTCTGGCGATAATGTCCATATTCATGGAAAACAACTTTGAAAAAGCAAAGAAAATAGCAGAATCCCTTTCTAAGCGTGAAAATTCATGTTGTAGGTACGTAGCGTCTTTTTGGGGAGGAGCTTTCAAGAGCGAGGATCTTCAGAAGTTTGCCTTTTGTCCGAGGATAACTCTGATGAGATGGGCGAGAGATTTTGAAGAAGACAGAGTCAAGGGCAATCCCAGGGAGATTTCAAAATGGAATGATCCACTCGTGGATTTATTTTTGGCGCTGTACTCCTTTAATTTGGGTGAGGACAACTCTGCCGATGAATACTTCAAGAAATTCGAATCTTCTGTGAAAGTCAAGAGGAAATACATATACAGGAGCGGTAAGATGGTGAAGAAGTACGGTATGGCCATGTTCTACGAACCGATAGATCCAGAGCCATTAACGGAGATCCCCAGTTTGAGATCGTCGATTATAAAAAAGACCATGGAACGTGTATCAAGTGAGACCAAGCTCGGAAAGGAGCACATCGATATATACGTGGAGTTCAGGGATCCGGAGATATTGAGGTTGTTTTTCGGCCAGAGACACTGCAAAAGCCTCTACGAAGCTTGAAGCTCCTTTATCGATCTTTTCGGGACGAGACTCAGAACTCTTGTGTCGCTCGTGGTCATTATGACTTGGCGGTTTTTCGAGATCTCCTTGAGAAGAGATATGACTGTCTCAAGGCGGGAATCGTCGTATCTCGTGAATGCGTTGTCTATGACAAAAGGATAGGGATCCTCTGGCGATAGTACATCGTACAGGGCCAACTTGTAGGCTAGCTCAACTTGATCCTTCGTAGCCCTGCTTAAGGAGTCGATTCCACTCACTTTTATGTTTATCGAGAGGTCATCTCCTACGGAAGTCTCGAAATCTCTTCCTATTATCTTTTCTGAGTATTCTCGGAATTTTTTCTCGAATATCTCCCTGTACTTCTCAACGAACTCATCCTTTATCTCGGAGAAGAGTTTGACAACCTCCGGAAACGCCTTTAGCTCCTCTTCGGCGAGTTTATGCTCAAGTTGCGTCCTAACGAGCTCGTTCTTAGCTTCGTATATTTGTGATGGGTCCACTCTCGATTTCTCTATATCACTCAAGAGTTGATTTATCCTGTTTTCCAGATCTGATATCTCCATCTTGATGTTCTCTATTCTCGTAGATATGACCTCTATGGATTCTAGCTTTTCCACGTCTACACCTTCTGGAATATCCATATCGTAGTAGGATTTGAATTCTTCCCACTGCTCTTTGAGTTCTTTCAATCTCCCTTCAAGTTCGTTTCTCTCTTCAACGAGCGTTTCGTACTTTTTCCTGTTATCCACGAGATTCCTGCAGTCCTCATAAGTAGAACAGTCGAGATCTTTAAGAAGAGTTTTTCTCTCACCTAAAAGTTCCTCTCTTTTTTTCTTCATGTCCTCTAGAACTGTCTTGAGACCTTCTATGGAGAGTTTCAAGCTGGCCATCTTATCCCTGAGTATCGCGTACTCGGAAGCTTTGTCCTTTATCTCGGCGACGAGTTTTGAGTAGTCCCCCTTCACCTCGTCAAAGAACTCTTTCAGACTTTCAACTATCTCTCTTTCTAGAACCTTAACACTCTCGCTTTCAACGCGGCTTTCCATGGACTTTTTCCAACTTTGATACCTTCTGTACTCATCGATCATCTCTTGAGGTGTTTTAAAATCTGTACCGCTTATTTGAGATCTCAACTCATTTTTGAGGTTTTCCAGCTTCTTTTCTAAGACTTTATAGTTCAGGTTCAACCTCTCTTTCTCTCCCTCGAGATTTGAGCGGCTTTTTCTCAATTCACCAGTTGATAAAAACAACGCGAGAGACAGCCCCGTGGACACAGCTGCCGATATGGAGAGAAAGAACATAAGGTTCGATAAGTAACCGGCTCCTATCAAACCACCAGCGAGAGCTAAGAAAACTATCATCAACGTGTTTCTCAAGTTTATCTTTGCCCTTATGACGCTGAGCTCCTTATCGACCGCTTCAAGTTCTTTCTCTATATCGTTCAAGTTGTTCTCGAGGATTTTTATCTTCTCGAGGGCAGAAGACAACTCCGATATCTTCCTATCTATATCCACGACTCTGTCAAAGTATCTCCACCGCTCATCATACCCCTTTGGGCGTTTCTTCTCTTCTAGCATTCTCAATGAGAGCTCTATGTTCTTGACTTTCAGGAGGATCTTGTCCACATCATCGTTTTCAGAGATCCTCAGTAGTTCTTCCAGAACCTTCTTCCTTTCGCCGAGTATCCTTTCCTCCTCGAGCCTGTTATCAAGGTCCGTTGAGATTCTGTCTATCTTACCTTCGATCTCACTTATCTCCCTTTTAAGTTCCCAAACTCTGTCTATCTTTTCTTGAGGGTACTTCATGTACTTCTTAAGCTCAGAAATTTCCACTCCGAGTGACGACACCTTTAACCTGATTTCATCCATTTCTTTCCATATATTCCTCGATTTCACTATCTTAGCTGCCAAAAGTTTGTCTTCCATTTTGTTGAGCTCTTTCCTGAGAGAGTTGAGCCTTTTTTTGGATTCTGCGTATCTTTTCCTGAGAGTTTTCTCCTCTGAGAACCTTTCGTTCAGAGATTCTATTCTTCCCTCTATTTCCTTTATCTTATCGATGAGTTCTCTTTCCAGCTGTGACAACTTTTCATAGACATTTTGCTCGTTCTTCAGAAGGTCTATCACTCGCTCCATTCTCTCTATCTCTTCCATCTTCCTTCTGAGTTTAGCTATGACGATTCCACTCACGCCCTTTGACACCGTTAGGCTACCCTCTTCAGGTATGAACGATGAGGATTCGTACTCCTCCCGCCTTAGAAATTTCTCGTATGAGGGATCGCTCGGGTTTAGTTCCTGCTTCACCTCACCATTTTGAGTCTCTATCAAGATCTCCCCGCCAAAATCCTCGCTGTTCCACGGTGTGTACTTGGAGACTTCTTCTGATGAG
>JALVXE010000086.1:0-956 GCA_027038385.1 Thermotogaceae bacterium | reverse complement strand
GATATCGTGTACAGTATGAAGTTTGCCAGAGTGGTCTTCCCAGATTCGTTCTGGCCGTAAAGGACATTTAACCCCTTCTGAAAGGAGAATTCGATATTTTGGAATTTTCCGAAACCCCTTATTTTGATTTTGGATATCTTCACAATATTTCCCCCCGAAGAGCTTTCATACCCAAGTACTTTCCAACCCTGCCTTTCATTCTTTTCATGAATTCAGTTTCTACACTGTCTTTTGGTTCAATGAGCTTCTTAGACAGGTTTATTACAAATCCTCCGGTACCCTCTACAAAAGAGTTTATCGCTTCTTCTTCGGCTTTGAGAAGATAGGTGTACAAGACTGCTATCAAGGTACCTCCGCTCATGTTCTTCACGAACGATTCCACCGTGGAAACTGGCGTGAGGTCGTCTGGAGGTATCTCCAAGATCCATATCGGGGAAACGTCAAGTTCTGTCAACCCCTTTTCATCGGATAAAACGGTTGGTACGTTGTTCACAGGGCTCGACGAGAATTCCCAAGACACATCTATATCTTCGAGTATCTCAACATTTTCTGGAAGGATTATGCAATCGTAAACATCTATGTTGGGAAATATTTTTATATGTGGAACACCTCTGAGGGAATCGAATATCTCCTCCACCTTTAAGGGATGTATTTCTTCTCCAAATGGATTTACCAAGGTGAGTTCGTCCGGCTTGAATTCTTTGATCGCGTTGTCAAGAACACTCTCTTTTTTCCTGGTGATCATATCCCTAAGTTCACCCAAGAGATGAACGCCATCTTCACCGTGTATGAAAAGATCCTTTAGCAGTAGTTTAGACACTTTTATCCCCCCGAGGATTATACAACAAAAAGGCGGCGGTGGGATTCGAACCCACGAATAGGGATTTTGCAGACCCCCGCCTTTGACCGCTTGGCCACGCCCGCCCTTTCATAAAAAGATAAATGGCGGCGTGGCC
>JALVXE010000085.1 GCA_027038385.1 Thermotogaceae bacterium | reverse complement strand
GACTATCTGAATATCTCCCCTCATGACTGCTGTGAGTTCTGTTCTCTGATCACCGAGCTGACCGGAGTGGAATATCTGAACTTCTATATCGCCGTTGCTCAGTGTTTCGACGACTTCCTTGAACTTCTCGGCAGCTTTCACCTGTGGTTGAGTAGGACCAGCAACTGTAGCCACCTTTATAACGTAACTAGCGCTAAAAGCCATAACGAAGATGCCAGCTATAAGAAGAACAAGCAGTTTCTTAAGCATTCCACCACCTCCTCCCAGTTTGGTATCAATCGTTTGCACGAAAATTGTATCACATCAAATTCGAGTTGCTTCAAATCCGAAAAATAGAAATATCAGGGATTATGCACCAATAAACCGGATTAGATCGGAAAATCTCCTTCGTTCTAACAAAAGCTCCTCTAACCATTTTAAGCCGAAAATGGTAATATTATCTTGCAAACGATTGCTCAAAGGAGGGATATCATGGAGAGATATAAAGTAGGCATAATAACGTTTTCCGACGGTAGAAAATTCGTGCACGATGAACTACTCAGCATGAACATGAACTTCCAAAACGAACTCGTAAAAGCATTAGAAAAAACTGGAGAAGTAGAAGTCGTGCCTTTCGATGAGATAGTCTGGAAGCCTTCTATCGCTAAGAAAGCCGGAAAGTTCTTGCGAAACCACGACGTGGAAGTGACCATATTCAACTACTCCATATGGTGCTGGCCTCATTTAACCGTTATCGCCTCTTTGTACGCACCAGGACCGTACTTGCTGTTCGCCCACATAAACCCCAAATACCCTGGTATGGTCGGACTTTTAGCTGCATCCGGCGCTTTGGGGCAAGTCGGAGTGAAGCACTTCAAGGTGTGGGGTGATTTATCGAACAGTAACGTCATCGAAAAGTTGATGAAGTACATAAGAGCTATCAGTACCGTCAACAGACTCAAGGGTGAAAGGTACGGAAACTTCGGAGGAAGACCTATGGGTATGTACACGGCCGCGGCAAACGGAGACCAGTGGATGAAAGAGTTCGGAATAGATGTGGAGCACATAGACCAGTACGAGCTCGTTTTGAGAGCCGAGAAGATCGATAAGAAGAAGCTGGAAAAAGCCAGAAAATGGCTGGAAGACGTATCCAATGTTTTGTACGACGGAAAAGCCCTGACCCCAGAAAAGCTAGAAAAGCAGATAGCCCTATATTACGCCGCCAGGGATATCATCGACGAGTACGAACTCGATTTCGTGGGGTTCAAAGGCCAACCCGAGATGACAAACAACTTCGCAACTATGGATGTAGCCGAGGCTTTCCTGAACGATCCCTATGACTTTGACGGAACAAAAGATCCGATAGTTGCCGCCACCGAGACGGATATGGACGGAGCGTTGAGTATGGAGATTCTCAAGCATATCTCTAGACAACCCGTCCTGTTCGCAGATGTCAGGCATGTGTTCGAAGATGGAATAGTGGATCTGTGCAACTCCGGAGCTCACGCGACTTTCTTTGCCGCCAGGTCTTGGAACGCCGAGGAGAATTTGAAGAAGGTGAAGTTTTACCCCGAAACGTTCTACTTCCCGGCCGGCGGTGCTGCGGTGAGACATTTCGCGGCTCCCGGAGAGATGACATTCGCCAGGTTGACCAGAAAGGATGGAAAGTACCATATGACGATACTCAGAGGAGAGGTAGTCCAGATGGATGAGGAAGAGATGGAGAAAAGAGCTGAGGAAGTCCAAGTGGAATGGCCGCACGCGTATGTGAAGTTCAACTTCTCAACAGACGAGTTCCTGGAGCACTACCCATGCAACCACACACATGGAGTTTATGGAAATTATGTGGAAGAATTGATTACATTCTGCAAGTTGAAGAACATAGATTACACAGTATTGGAATAATGGAGGTGGTTTTTCATAAAGAGGATCACAATAAAGGACATAGCGAGGGAGCTGGGGATAAACCCATCCACGGTTTCCCGAGCCCTGAACGATCACCCCAAGATAAGCGAAAGCACAAAGAGGAGGGTGAGGGAGAAAGCGAAAGAGCTCGGATACATGGTGTTCCATAACGCAAGGGTTCTGAGAACCCAAAAGACCTTTACGATAGGAATAATAGTCCCCGACATAAGGAACCCGTTTTTCTTGGATTTCCTCCATGGAGTCGAGAGGATACTCTTTCCAAGGAAATACAAGATACTCCTGAGTATGTCAGACGAGAACGTCGAGAAGGAGAAACAGTATCTCAGATGGATGGTGGAACACGGAACGGATGGAATACTCCTGTCACCAGCTTTCGATGAGAATGGAAGCGGTAATCTGAACTTTCTCAGAAAGTTCAAAGTCATGGGAATGCCTGTAGTCCTCTACGATAGATTGTACGAAGAGAGCCCAAAGGAGTTCGACAGCATCACGATCGATAACTTCGACGCAGTTCTAAGCATAGTGAAGCATCTCAAGGACAGAGGTCACAGAAGGGTTGGAATGATACTCGCCGGTAGAAGGATATACACGATGAAAAAGAGGCTGGAAGGATACTTGGAAGGCTGCAGAAGTTATGAACTCGAATGCAGAGAAATATTGGATATAAACAACATCTTCGACCAGAAGGAGCACGAGAAGATCTGTGACTATCTGAAGGGAAATATGACAGCTGTAATAGCGACGAGTCATTTTGTCACGAATGAAGTATACAAGTGTGCCAAGAGAAGAGGGATTGAAATACCTGAGGATCTATCAGTAGTGGGATTTGACGATATGGACGAGAATGAGCTCTTCGATCCTCCTGTCACAGTTATAAGACAGCCCGTATCCCTCATGGGGAAAGCTGCGGCAACTCTGATACTGGACAGGATAGATGGGGATGACTCACCGACACAATCCGTAGTCTTTAAAGCCGAACTCGTTGAGAGAAAATCTGTGAAGCACATACGCTGAGGCGGGAGATTCCCGCCTCTTTTAAAGTGGAAGCTCCTCTGTGTGGAGTATGTCCAAATCATAGAAGGCTACGGAAGAGGGGTCGAATATGAGCCTCACGGTGCCTATGGGACCGTTTCGTTGCTTACCTATTATTATCTCCGCATCGTGAGGTTGGTGAACCTTTTCCGACTTCTTGTAGTACTCATCCCTGTATATGAATATCACCGTATCTGCATCCTGCTCAATTGCCCCAGATTCCCTGAGGTCACTGAGTCTCGGACGCTTGTCTTCCCTTTGCTCAACGGCCCTTGAGAGTTGAGAAAGCGCCACGACAACGACGTCTAGTTCCCTTGCAAGCAACTTCAAAGATCTCGATATCTCCGATATCTCCTGCTGCCTGCTGTCTCTTGACCTTCTCAAATGCATGAGCTGCAAGTAATCGACGAATATAACTTCTACACCGAATTCTTTCTTCATCCTTCTTGCCTTCGCTCTCATCGTTCTCGGATCCAAGGAAGGTTCGTCGTCAACTATTATGGAAGATTTGTAAACCTTCTCAGTCGCAACGGTGAGTCTATCCCATTCATCTGGAGAGAACATACCAGTTCTCAGCTTGTGAAGGTCGACCCTCGCCTCCATTGCCAAAAGCCTTTGAGCCAGCTGTTCTGCAGACATTTCAAGACTGAAGATCCCAACTGGTACCGAATACTTAACCGCCATGTTTCGAGCTATGCTCAAAGCAAAAGCCGTCTTTCCGACCGATGGCCTCGCGGCTATTATGACAAGGTCCGACGTGTGGAACCCGGTCGTGAGCTTGTCAAGTTCAGAGAACCCTGTTGGGACCCCTGTAACGAGGGCGGTCATCATATCTAGATCATCTGCCCTCTCCTGGATCTCTTCCAGCTTCTCAAAAACGTTGTGCATGATGTCCTTTATGTGAGAGTAAGTTTTCGTGGTCCTCGCTTCTGCTATCTCGAATATCATTCTCTCAGCGTTGTCCAGAATCTCATCAACATCTCCTTCTTCTGAAGCAACCTCGACTATACGCGATGCGGCGCTTATGAGATTTCTCAAGATGGACTTGTCTCTCACTATCTTAGCATAGTGCTCTGCGTGTGCGGATGTTGGAACTATGTCAGCGTATTTCGCAACCTCTAGTTCCCCTCCGACTTCCTCAAGGTTTCCCTCGGACTTCAACTTCTCTGAGACGGATATCACGTCTATCGGTTCTCCCTCATCAAAGAGTTTTTCTATAGCTGAAAAAACCTTCTTGTTCTTAGGAAAATAAAAATCTTCAGACGAAACTATCTCGATCACGTCGTTCACGACTGAAGGATCTATCAGTATACTCCCTATGAGAGCTTCCTCGGCTTCCTCGCTGTGCGGTGGTGTTTTCATAAAATCACCTCTCACATTAGCCCTAAATTGTACTCTCCACTTAGCATGTCGTAGCTGAACCCCTTACCTTTTAGATCATTCACGGTAAAGCTCAGGAATATCTTCGAAAATTCAACACCTTCTTTGGTCATCCTGCCGTTCAGACTCAGATTCATGGTCCAGCAGTGGAGCCTCTTGCTGAGAGAAAGAGAAAAGCCGTAGGATGTCAGATTCGAGTCATCAAACTTCATGCTGAACCCCAGCTTGGCGCTTGGATCGAGCTTCGAGGTTGACAGAGAGTATCCGAGCTCCGTTCTAGATTTATCAGAACTCAAAGGGCTACTATATTTGAAATTCAAAATGTTCTTCAGTTTGGAAAAGTTGTTCACCATTCTCGCTGAGAAATACGTCATCTTCGACTTATCCTTTGAGAAGGAATACTTTGCCATCCCACCAACGCTGGATATCGGGAATCCCAAAACGTTGAGCGATCTAACAGAGAATTTGTCAATGATCTCCTTTATAGGGATCTCCTCGTATGGAAAGTACGAAAAGCTCATGGAATTACTCACTCTTTTCTTTTTATAGGATTGGGACGCGGAAAAAATTACCTTGTCGAACGCCTTTTCTTGATCGTATTTATACTTAGTAGAGGCTGAAAAGGAAAAGGATAGATCTCCAACGGAGAAAACACTCTTGGCATTCAAATCTGGATATGAGAACTTGTGATCCTTCGACAGAAAATCGTATCCACTACTCGCTGAGATGACGAGCGGTATTATGGGGAAAGAAAGAGATCCAGAAAGACTCATCCTGTTTTCAGCGGAGTTTTGTGAAAGTTTTTTATCTCCTGAAAATCTAGCAGATTTCACATAGTTAATGCTGCTTGAAAAAAAAGGTATTTTCAAAGAAAGCGTGTACTTTTCAAGGTCGCTGAGTGTTTTGCTCACATATTCTTGATCTTTTTTGAAGTTTGTGGAAAAGGAGAAAATCCTCTGTGCACTCATGGCAAACCATTTCCACTTCAAGTTCTTATTATAAGCGGAAAACGACGTTTTCTGATTGATAGCGTAGTCCTTCAAGTTTCCAGGAGTAGCGTTGTAGGTCACAACTGCGGAGGTCTTCAAACCAGAACCTATTGATTTGATAACAGGCATCGAATAACTTGCGATGATCTTTCCGCTTTCCACGATCTTATCCACGTTGTCAAGGAGAGAACCCTCATTGTAGGAAAGGCTTCCAGAGTGGTTCCAGCTCCTCAGGTAAAACACCCCACCTATAACCGGTATGGTGAGTTTGATCTTGCCGAAAGAAATGTTGGGAAGTATCCAGCTAACCCTTCCAGAAGAATAATACCTTCTGATGAACAGTTTCAAATACCCCTTCCCAAGTATCTTCTTACCCATGGAGTACTGATAAACAACAGATCTGCTGGTTGAAGATACGCCAAGCGATCCTCCAAGAAAGTTTTTCACACCGATGGAGGTTCTCCCACCTTTCCATCCGAGTGAAAGGGGATGATCGTAAAGGCTTGCAGCCATGGAGAAAGCCTGAGACTTTTCCCCTTTCGAATAACCCGCTTTCCACCCATCACCCTGAGCGTGGAATGAAAAAGAAACTCCCTTCTTCTTACTGCCTATTCCAAAGCTCATGGAGACCGGCTTGGGATTTTTGAGGAATTGGAAAAAGTACGGAAAGTAAACAACAGGAAGATCGTTTATGAATACGATAGTGTTTCTCGCGACTATGTAGTCATCGGTTACGTAGGATTTTTCAAAAGCTATGTAGTAGTGTGGAGGACTCGAAGAACACGTCGTTATATAGGCTCCGTTCAGCACAAGGTTGTTCTTCATCACGATGAGGTTGTTCCCAGCGAAGTACATGTTTTTATACTTCTTTCCAAGTTTTACCTTCATCATCCCTATAACGCCTTCCAAATCTTTCGAACTCGCTATCTTGGCAACATCCACGATGAAGTCCCTATTCCCCCTTTTACCAAACGATGTTCCCATGCCATTCTTCACTTTCCTTCCATCACTTATCATGAAGACAGCTTTCACCCTGGAAGTGAGTTTCTCTTTTTCGCTGCTCACATCTAAATCCGCGCTTTTAATCAGATGAATTTTTCCAGAGCTGATCACGAAACTCGCGGTCCTTATGGTTACACTTCCATCTTTCGTGAATATCACACCACTGACCGATTCATCCTGTGAGATATCACCTATAACCATGTGAGTTGCTGCCCTCAACCTGTAATCCTTATCCACACTGGTAGCGTTAAAGAGCACGATCTGATCCTCATCTATGTAGTAAACAGCCTTTTCGGCAACTGCTTTGAGCTTCTCCTTTTCGTATATCTTAACGTTTCCGAGCATGGTAACTTCGTTTCCCCTTAGTATCGCCGTATCGGAATCCACGGTGTACCCAAACCCAATAGTGGACACGAGGAGAAGTATCCCTAAACCGATCCTCACGAGCATTTCCCTTATCCTCTGAACCGCGGCGGTGTCAACGAACAGAAGAAGAATCAAGCCCAATCCTCCAAAGAAGATGTTTGGAAGCCAAACCGCTAGAACAGGATCTATTATCATCTCTTTTCCCATGGCGCTTAGCCATGCACCCGAACCCTGGTAGAGAACAACCAGAACAAAGGTGAGTATCACTCCCCAGGACTTGCTCGTAAGGTTGAATAGCAAAGAGAGCGATAAACCTGCTAAGACTATTATCACCGGTGCGAGTGCAGTTGCGTACCTTCTGTGCAACTCCACTATCCATTTGGCAGCTCTCTTTCTGTCGTTGGTTTCTCTTATCGCCCGAAGAAGTTCAGAATGGCTCATCTTTCTCTCGGATGGGTACGCGAGGAGGGTTCCGAGATCCTCCTTGAAATTCAGCTTTAACTTCTTGTAGACGGAATCAAGTCTCATCATGCCATCTCTGTCCACCACGTACAACCTTCCATCTTCCAAATACCAGCTATTCCCCTTCTTGTAAACTCTCCTTGCAGTCATGACTTTCTCATCGTTTCCGGAATAATCTATTATCATGACGTTTTCCATTACTTCACGATTTTTGTCATATTCACCAACATATATGAACTTATCCTGGTACTTGACGACAGACTCAGAGACTATGTAGTCCTCCGCTTTCGGCCTTTTGAATATCTGTTCACTCATGTACTTTTCAGACTTCACGTAGTAGCTAGGCACGACAAAGTCGTTCAGAAGATACACAAAAACACTCAAGAGGGCCGCAAGAACCAGAAATGGAAAGAAAAGGTTTTTGAGTGATATCCCATGGACTTGAAAGGCCATGAGCTCCTTCCTCTGAGACAGTGTGGAAATCGTCCAAAATATGGCGAGAAGAACTCCAACTGGTATTCCGTCAGCCGTGAAGCTCGGAAGGTTGTAGTATATGAGAACGAATAGCTTTTCGATTCCCACTCTGTTCCTGACGATGATGTTTGAGAGCTGGTAAAGTAGCTCCACACTTACGAAAACCACGAAACCGGCTAAACCTATGAAGAATGGACCGAAGAAGAGCTTACTTATGTATTTGAAGAGTATCTTCATATTAATCTCCTGCCAAAACCTATCCTTTCTTTTACTATTTTGAAAAAGTCGGAGTTTGGAGATCTTATTATCCTAACGAACTTGTCCGAATTCTTAACAACCACTTTCTTGAACTTTCCAAGGTTCTTCCCATCGACAAGTAGGTTAGAGGGAAAGTCCAGCGAAACCGATATCGTTTTCGAGGATGGAACAACTATAGCCCTGTTGAACAGAAAATGCGGGAGAATCGGGGTTATCTGTAAGGTATCGCTAAACGGATAAACGACCGGCCCTCCAGCAGAGAGGTTGTAAGCTGTGGATCCGGTTGGAGTGGATATTATGAGCCCATCCGCAAAAAACCACATCGGAGATTCATCATCGACTGATACCTCTATCTCCAACATCCTACCGTCCACGTCTTTCTGAAGGACCACATCGTTCAAAGCGAGGTTCACTTCGCCGTTTATGTAGACTTCTATCATGTTTCTCTTCTCCTCTTTGAAAACCCCCGCTCTCAGATCCTCTACGAACTGTTCTATATCATCGAGTGTGTAAGAACTCAGAAATCCTAATCTTCCGGCTTTTATCCCAACTATAGGCGATGAATTTTGAACGACCTTAGCACACTTTATAACCGTACCGTCTCCACCTATCGCTACGGATAAATCTGTATCTGGCTTTTTGAAATTCCAGACGTCTATAAATTGCGTTATCTCCCCGATCTCTTCCAGAATCTTCCTTATCCTCCTCGCACTCTCTTCCCTGCTCCTTCTGAAACATATCGCAAACTTCATCTCAGCACCTCCGCGAGGTCAAAGAGACTTCTCACGAGAAAAGCGTCTATAAATATCAAAAGAAGTATCGACACAATCGGGGCGATGTCGATCGGACCAAGGGGTGGTATGAACCTTCTAACAGGCCTGTTGATAAGCTCAGCCATGGAGTAGCAGAAGTAGGAAAAATTTCCTCGAAACGGAAACCAACTCAGGGCTGCAGAGACGATTATACAGAAGGACTCCAAGACTATGATTATCCTCAGGACAAGAGCTATTGCATATACCAAGTTGGCGACTACGAACATCGATCCACCTCCTCGAGTGTGTATTTTACACCCTCAATTCAGACGAGTCTCTGCTGCTTGAAGAGCTTCTGATATTTCTTCAAAACTGCTCTGTATCTTTCGTTGGTAATCTTTCCAGAACTTCTCCACTTTTCAAGCATTTTCTCATCGAGATTTTCTATCACGCCGGAAAAAGTCAACCTGTGAAAGACAGTCGGCCCAAACTCTTTCACGGCGGCTTTGTGATCGCGGGTTGGATATCCAAAATTGTGTTCAAAACCATATCCACGAAACACTTTGGAATAGGACATCATTATTCTGTCCCTGACGACCTTCGCTACTATCGATGCCGCAGCAACGCTCAAGCTCTTGGAATCTCCCCTCACTACACATATGGTGTTTCCTGAAAACTCTAGATTCTTCCCATCTATCAACACGAGATCGATGCCGCAACCGAGATTTTCAAGAGCTCTTCTCATGGCCAGTTTTGTGGCGTTGAGTATGTTTAAACTGTCTATCTCTGATGGCGTTGCAAGGCCTATTCCTACTCTCCCAAGATCTTTTATTTTCGAAAACAGCTCTTCCCTCTTTCTCGAAGAGAGTTTTTTCGAGTCATCCACACCATCTATCGGAACTTCTAAAATCACCGCAGATGCAACAACGGGCCCCGCTATGGGGCCCCTACCAGCTTCGTCGATCCCAGCCAATCTTCCGTACTTCTTTCTGTAAGATTCATCAAAATTGAAAAGACTCACTTCTTATTCTTCACACTTCCCCTGTAGAAAGGAAGTTTGACAACTTCAGCTTTGACCATTTTGTTTCTTATCTGCACTTCAAGTTCTGTTCCCTTCTTGTTATACGGTTTGTTGACATACCCAAGGGCGATGGACTTCCCAAGGGTTGGTGAGTACCCTCCGCTCGTTATGAAACCTATCTCCTCTCCATCTTTGAAGATCTTATAGCCGTGCCTAGCTATGTTTCTCCCCTCCAAGATCATACCGACGAGTTTTCTCTTGGGCTTTTCTTCTTTGACCTTCAGAAGCGCTTCCCTTCCTATGAAATCTCCCTTGTCGAACTTCACAGCCCAGGATATGCCAGCCTCCAATGGATTTGCCGATTCATCCATGTCGTTTCCGTAAAGGAGATAGGATGCCTCAAGCCTGAGAAGATCTCTTGCCCCAAGGCCAGCCGGTTTTATGCCGTACTCGCTCCCGTACTCGAGAAGGCTTCTCCACAGCGGAACAGCTGCATCGGATTCCACCATTATCTCGAATCCATCTTCTCCGGTGTAGCCAGTTCTCGATATCTGAGCCTTTATTCCTCTGACCCTTCCCTCGGTGAATTGGTAAAATCCGATATCGTTCAACCTGACATCTGCAAGTTTCTGGAGGAGTTCCTCGGCCTTCGGACCTTGAAGGGCTAGCAGCGCTTTCTCATCAGACTTGTCTATGACTTTCACATCGAATCCCTCAGATTGCTTCTTTATCCACTCGTAGTCCTTGTCCTTGTTCGAGGCATTCACAACGAGCAAAGCGAGTTCTTTGTTTATCTTGTAGGCTATCAAGTCGTCTATTATCCCTCCATCTTCCCTACACATGGGTGAGTACACCGCATCACCGAATTTTATGGACCCGAAATCGTTCGTTATCAGATAGTTGACGAACTTCACGGTTTCTGGACCCTCGATGTAAATCTCACCCATGTGCGAAACGTCAAAAAGTCCCACGCTGTTTCTCACCGTTTTGGTCTCCTCGATTATGGATGAGTATTGTATGGGCATGTCCCATCCCGCGAAATCTACCATCCTAGCTTTGAGCCTCAGGTGCTCTTCGTAAAGTGGTGTCCTCTTTCCCATTCTCTATCCCTCCTTCAGTTCGGATAATATTTCCTTGGCATTTTCAACGGCATCCTTCGGAACGAGTATCTCGACCATGCCACCCGATCCGAATATAGCCGGTATCGCGTAGTCTACCGGCCTAATCAAAACTGGAATGGATTGCTCCTGGAGTGCGTTTTTTATCACCTCAGCTTCGTACTCCATAACCTCGGCCACTTTTTCCCATCTCTTCTCCACGGTTTCTCCCTCCTAATCTTTGATTTTATCACTTGGAGCGTTCGGTTGATATCAATTTAGGTGAACCATGTAGAAAACTGATAAAATTCATTTGATAACAATGTTAAGGGAGGGATAAACATGACGGATTTCGAGTACACCGTGATAAAACCGTTTGAAAATTTTCCGATAATTGATTTTTCAGCTCCAGAAGATGAGAAAAAGATGAAGGAAGCAATAGCAAAAGTCGAATCCGAGCTGGGCAAGGAATACCCGATAGTCATAGGCGCTAAAGAATACCACACCGACAGGAAGATAAAATCCATAAATCCCGCGAGATACGAAGAGACGGTTGGAGTGGTTTCAAAAGCCAGCAGAGAACTGGCGGAGAAAGCCCTTGAAGTAGCTTGGAAAGCCTTCAAAGAATGGAAGAAATGGCCAGCCTGGAAGAGGGCAGAAATACTCCTGAAAGCTTCAAAGATCATGAAAGATAGAGCCTACGAACTCTCCGCGTGGATGGTAAAGGAAGTCGGGAAAAATTGGATCGAAGCATGGGCAGATGTTGCGGAAACGATAGATTACCTCGAGTACTATTCCCGTCAGATGCTGAAGTACTCCCAGGGCCAGCCAGTCCACCAGATACCAGGTGAGAGAAACGAGTACAGGTACATTCCGCTGGGAGTCGGCGTTGTCATACCACCTTGGAATTTCCCACTCGCGATACTCGGAGGCATGACATTGGCTTCAATCGTCACCGGAAACACCGTTGTTTTGAAACCAGCATCCGATTCACCCATCATAGGATACAAATTTTACGAGATAATGATGGAAGCAGGGCTTCCGGATGGAGTGATAAACTTCCTACCTGGCAGTGGTGCGGAAATCGGGGATTACCTCGTCTCTCACAAAGACACGAGGTTCATAGCTTTCACCGGATCGAAAGACGTGGGGCTCAGGATAAACCAACTGGCCGCGAAGCATCAGAA
>JALVXE010000084.1 GCA_027038385.1 Thermotogaceae bacterium | reverse complement strand
CACATGGCGTGAAGGTAGTTGAGATAGGTGCTCAATCGATGTTTGACGACGTGCTAAAGATGTCGAAGAGAGGTCACACAGTAGAGGATGTCAAAAGAGCTGTGAAGATTCTCAGAAGTCGTGGTTTCACCGTTGGGGTGCATCTCATGGTTGGGCTTCCCGGAAGCTCCAGTGATAAGGACATAGAATCTGCCAGAATGCTTTCGGATCTCGACATCGACATAGCGAGGATACATCCAACTCTCGTTTTCAAAGGTGCAGAGCTTTACAGGATGACGTTGCTTGGGGATTACGAACCACTCAATCTGGAAGAGGCTGTTAACAGAACTTCGGAAATGACGATAATATTAGAGGGAAGAGGGATAAGAGTTGTGAGGTTGGGACTTCACGTTCCAGTGGATCAGAGAGGGAACATCGCTTTTGGTCCGTATCACCCATCTTTCGGAGATATGGTCAGGGCAATGATCATCAGGAAAGTCGTAGAAAGACTTTCTGCTAAGGAGGTATTGGTCGATACAAGACACGAAAGTTGGGTTTACGGGTATGGAAACAGGGAATTCTTCAGAAAAAAGTTGGTGAAGATAGTCAAGGGAGAGAGTTTTCTAATAGATGGAATGGAGTATGAGGAAGCTTTGAGAGCCTACATATCAAAGGATCAGGGGTGATGACCGTGGAGGACAGGGTGGCTCTCGTTGTGGAAGATGATCCCATATGGAGGAGGATATTGAGCGATATTCTCACTGAAAAAAGGCTGAAGGTCTATCAGGCTTCCGATGGTTTGGAAGGCTTGACAAAGGCCTATAAGTACAAACCCGATATACTCGTTGTGGATCATTTTCTACCAAAAATAAACGGTGGTCACATGATAAGGATGCTCAGAAAAGATCCTATATTCGAGAACGCTGGGATGGTTTTAATATCCTTCAGTGACGAGTACGTCAACGAGTTCTGGGCTCAGGGGTATGGTGCCGATCTGTTCCTTACAAAGAAGGACGGAATTGAGGATATTAAGAAGCGTCTCTCGAACTTCCTTATACTGGATTTCTCCGCGAAGAAGGATACGGCAAAAGAGGTAAGGAGAGATTTTCTTGAGGAACTTTTGAACACGATGGACGAGGATCTCAGAAAGGAGACGATAAACAGGGACGTTCTGGAACTTTTGGAATACGTGGATGATGAAGAGTATGTCATGAGAAAATTGGAGTCAATATTCCAAAAATTCGCAGATTACGGCGCATTCTACTCGATGATCTTCTCCCTCACGGCAGGAAGGCTTTACATACTCCCTGCGAAAAGATATACGATATCAAAACCGGAAACTTTAAAAGACATGATGATGAAGCTGATAAAGAAGCCTCTCACTCCCACAGAGTGGCACTACTACGGAAACTTCAGGGTGGAAGAGGGGGAACCTGTATCGATAGATCTGTACTTTCCGGTTTCATCAAAAGGTGAAGAGATTGGTATGCTCGCATTCTTCGATATAGACCCTGATTCTAGGAGATCTTTGGTTGCTCTCCAGAAGGATATATCTCAGTCAGTTGGGATGCTTTTTAACGTTCTGAACAGAGTTTTTGACTACAAAACCGCAGCAACTGAGGATTCACTCACAGGTCTTTTTCTGAAAGCTCCCACCCTGAAGAAGCTTTCTGAAACCTTGAAGCTAGCGAAAAGGGGTTCTTTGAAGCTGTCTGTTTCAATGCTGGACATAGACGATTTCAAGAAAGTGAATGATACGTACGGTCATGTAACTGGAGATAAGGTTCTAAAGGAAGTCGGAAGGTTGATAAAGGAATCGATCAGGGAAACGGACTATGCCGGGAGATACGGAGGAGAGGAATTCTTGATAATTCTCATAGGATGCGATGCTAACTGTGCAAAAGAGGTGATAGACAGACTCCTGAACAACGTTAGGAATAATGATTGGAAAAAGTTCGGAATCGAGAAAGTCACCATGAGTGCGGGAATAGCTGAATACAGAGACGGGGTATCGGTTATAGAGCTCGTTGAGATGGCAGATTCCGCACTCTACAAGGCCAAGAGGTCTGGTAAAGATCACGCTGAGATCTACGGGGGGTGATGGGTTTGAAGAGGCTTTTCATAATCCTCGTGGCGGCTTTGGCAATCGTAGCGTTTTCAAAGAGCTTCTCGATTTATCAATCAGAGTTCATATCTTACAGGGATTCTTACAACGCTAAAGGTATGAAAAGTCTTATAGAGGAGCTCGAGAACCTCCCAAACAAAGACTACAGGATGTACACACTCCTTGCTGATTCGCTCGTGGAGTACGCTCTTTGGGGAGCTTCGAAAAACGCGGATAAGAAATCGCTCTATGAAAAGGCGAGAAAGTATGCGGAAAAGGCGATAAAGCTGAATCCAAAATATGCGTACGCGTATTTCGTACGTGGGGCAGCTATAGGTAGGCTCGCGCAGTATGTTGGTCTGCTGAAGAGTCTTTTCATGGTTGATGATTTCGATTACAGCATGAAAAAGGCAATAGAACTGAATCCTAAGTGCTTCAGAGCGATGGTTGCGATGGGAATGCGATACAGAGATCTTCCATGGCCGTTTAGAAACTACAGGAAGGCGGAGAAATACTTCAAGATGGCTATAAAAGTGGAACCGAGGTACATCAACTCTTATCTCGAACTTGGACTCCTCTACGAAGCATGGAAGAAGAAAGACAAAGCCATAGAGATGTTCAAAAAAGTCTTAGAACTTCCTCCAATGAAAGGTTTCACCGCTCTTGGAAAAGAGGCAAAGAAAGAGGCAACAACGCACCTCAGATCTCTGCGAGGGCGCACCTATCACCATCCTTCAGCTTTCTTCCGTGTCTAG
>JALVXE010000083.1 GCA_027038385.1 Thermotogaceae bacterium | reverse complement strand
GTTATGTCCTCTCCATCCAGAACGATATTTCCGGACGATACTTCGTAATTCTTGTTTCCCATTATTGCGTTCACGAGTGTTGATTTTCCGGAGCCGTTCGGTCCCATCACGGCTATAATTTTTGAAGTGTCTATTGACAGATTTACATCTTTGAGTATCTCTTTTCCATCTTTCACCTTGACGCTCAGATC
The DNA here is from genome assembly GCA_027038385.1 of Thermotogaceae bacterium. Classification (GTDB taxonomy): domain Bacteria; phylum Thermotogota; class Thermotogae; order Thermotogales; family Thermotogaceae; genus WGAO01. Next base: position 2,708 of record JALVXE010000083.1, on the reverse strand, counting down.
CTTTATCTCAAGCAAGATTCATCCCTCCTCGAGCTTTTTCCGAGTTATTATAACTCCCAATTAGGAAAACCTAAAGAAATTTTAACATGATGAGATCTAAAGAGAATTTGTTAAAAGAAAAGGGCCCAATCAGGGCCCCTCATGCAGTTTCGATCATCTCGTTTATCTTTTTGAGTTGTTCTATCGTGTAAACGGGTGGTGAGGGTATCCCGTTGAAATTAGTTCCGTACTCCACCGTGTAAGCTCCCGAGTTTATGAAGAGTACCTTATCTCCGATCGTCGTATTCTCCGGAAGCTCGATCTCATCGTATATCACATCGACGCTATCACACGTCGGGCCAGCTAAAGCGAAAGTCTTTTTCGGGAAATCTTCCTTTCCGTAAACGACTACTTCGTAGCGGAAATTCTCTATCGTCTCCATAAGACCGTGGAAAACTCCGGCATCTATGTAAATCCAATCCTTTCCAAGTCTTCTGGATCTGAGAACGACGCTGCTGACCAAAATCCCGGCATCTCCGACCATGTACCTTCCAGGCTCAGTCGCTATCAAAACGCCGCTACCTATGTATTTCTTAGTGGATTCCACGATAACGGAAGCGATCTCTTCAACGCTCGGTATCGGCTTTGTGTGCCTAACTGGCCAGCCTCCACCCGTGTTGAGAAAATCCAAGATTATGTGATGCTCTTTTGCAGCTCTTATGAAGACTTTAGATGCATCTTTTATCGCTATCTCCCAGTTCTTGGGGTTGTAGTTCTGAGATCCAACGTGAAAGCTAACGCCTATCGGCTTTAATCCGCGAAAGCGCGCCCAATCGACGAGCTCAACAGCGTGATCCACATCAGCTCCGAACTTTCCAGATAGCGGCCAGTCACTCTCAAGACCGCTTGTATGTATCCTTACAAAGACTCTCGATCTTGGAGCAACTCTGGCAATTTTATCTATCTCCATCTCGCTATCGACAGCGAAGAGATCTATTCCCATCGTATAGGCCGTGTCTATATCTTCTACTCTCTTTATCGTGTTGCCAAAACTCATCTTGTCGGGCCTGACGCCAAGCTTTATGAGCTTCATTATCTCCCCTATCGACGCGACATCGAAAGAAGATCCTTCTCTTCTAAGGTGCTTTAAAATCTCAACATGCGAGTTGGCTTTAACTGCGTAGTATACGACGACATCACCGGAGAAGGCTTGAACGAGCCTTTTGTAATTCTTAGCAGCCTTCTTTGGGTCGACCACAAGATAAGGTGTTTTGAGTATATCAAGACTATCCTCCAAAAGTGGAGGGAGCCCCATCACTCAACACCTACCTCCAGCCTTACGAACCTCGATACCCTTATATTCTCTCCTATCTTTCCGATCGCTTCCGTTATTATATCCTTGACCTTTTTCTTGTCATCGAAAATGTAATCCTGCTCAAGGAGGCAGTTTTCCTGGAAGAATTTCTCTAATTTTCCTTCGATTATTTTTTCAACGACGTTCTCTGGCTTTCCGCTGTTTTTGAGCTGCTCTCTGTAGATCTCCTTCTCCTTTTCTATGACTTCCTGCGGAACATCTTCTCTTGAGACCCACCTCGGGCTCATAGCAGCAACCTGCTTCGCCAAGTTGTAGGCGAGCTCCTTGAACTCATCGGTTCTCGCGACAAAGTCAGTCTCGCAGTTGAGCTCCAAAAGAACACCTATTCTTCCGTTGAAGTGAACGTAGGAAGTGATGATACCTTCACCCGTTGCCCTTCCAGCCTTCTTAGCGGCTTTAGCGGCTCCCTTCTTTCTGAGTATCTCTATAGCCTTGTCGAAATCCCCATCAGCCTCCTGTAGAGCTTTCTTGCAATCCATCATCCCTGCACCAGTCATATCTCTGAGCTTTTTCACCATCTGAGCGGTGATCTTCATCCGTCCATCCCTCCTTGAGATTTTTCTCGATCCGCTGTAATATAGCACAGTCAGAGGAATTTGGCAAAGGGAGAAATTGTCCCGTTCGGAGGGATTTTCTTGGGAAGAATCCCAAAAGTTTCTGTAGTCATTCCAGTTCGAAATGAAGAGAAATTCATAGGCAAGGTTTTGGATTCTATTCTAAAAAACGACTATCCCAAGGAAAAGCTGGAAATACTCGTAATCGATGGAATGAGTAAAGATAAAACGCGCGAAATCGTGAAAAGCTACTCGGAAAAATATCCCTTCATCAAAATCCTTGATAATCCCCATAGATACACTCCCCACGCTTTGAATATAGGAATAGACAACATGAGCGGAAACATCATGATGATTGCAGGAGCTCATACAACATATTCGGAAAATTACATATCAGAATGCGTCAATGCAATTCAGAATGGATACGATGTAGCCGGCGGAGTTATGAGAACTCTTCCAAGATCAAACAATCCAAAAGCCATCGCAATAGCGAGAGTTTTGTCGCATCCATTCGGAACAGGCGCTAAATACAGAACGAAAGAAGTGAAAAAAATAGAGGAAGTCGACACGGTAGCATACGCGCTCTACAAAAAGGAAATTTTTGACGAGGTAGGAAAATTCAACGAAAATCTCATAAGGAATCAAGACATAGAAATGAACTTAAGAATAAGAAAAAACGGTGGAAAAATAGCGTTAGTTCCAAGTGCAAGAAGCTATTACTACGCAAGGGATACTTTTAAAGCTTTGTGGAAAAACAACTTTGAAAACGGATATTGGGTTATAAAGTCATCAAGATATGC
>JALVXE010000082.1 GCA_027038385.1 Thermotogaceae bacterium | reverse complement strand
CTCTATCTGGCCGAGAGCGTCATCTTTCCAGCCCATCTTTATCAAAAGTGGCAATATGGGATGGTACTTGGGAGATGTTATGAGCTCTATTTTTCCCTCTTTCAAAAGATCCTTATATTTCTCGACAACGGAGGACAAAAGTTCCTTCTGCTTTTTCATCACAACCATCAGGTCGTTCCACGTGTAATGCTCCTTATCCAAGAGTTTTGAAAGCTCGGGATCCGATTTTATGTAGTCTATGTTTATCCAATACAAGTTCCAGCAGACTTTGAGATCGAGTATATCCTGATCTGTGAATTTTTCTCCCTTAACCTTTTTTTCCATCAGCTCTTTGTACCTCCTGTGAGCATTCACGAACCTGGGGTTGATATCAAAGAAATGATCTATTATGAATTTCCTCTCTGATTTTGTGAGTCCACTCTCGGGCTTCAAAGTCAATCTCTGATATTCGTCGGTCGCGCCTTTCAAATAGTCTTGAAGTTGTATCAAGAGTGATGGAACTATGTTGAACGTCACCTTACCCCTCTTCAGATAATTCTTCACGAGATCCGCCATGTACGGATAATCGTTCACTCCATGCATCCTGACCCAAGGCATCGTATAGCTCTCAGATCCTGGTATCTTATAGAGCGGCTGATGGTGATGCCAGATAATTATCAAGTTTATCGGCGGATTCGCCAGTGCTATGAGACCCACGACTATGAGAATCATCGAAATCATCCTTTTCATCCTTTTCACCTCCTGCTTGTGATTATAACCAATATTCGCTGTATAATCTTCAAAGGGGTGGTCACATGAGAAGAATCAAGTTCGAAGGACTTGAAAGGATCTCTGATTTTGATGTCGATGTCAGGTTGGTTCACAGCAAAAGCTCCAATATAAGCCTCGTGAAGCTCAACAACGGAGAGAGCTTTGAGATAGAGAAATCCGATTTTGAGACACACGTTGTGGTTCTCTCTGGAAAAGTGGAGATGATATCCGAGGACATACAAGATGTGTTTAATTCAGGGTGCCTTTCATCCATCCTTCCAGGACAAAATGTCTATATAAATTCTCTGGAGAGTAGTAGGATCCTAGTGATCAGAGATGATCCGACGTGGGTTATGAAAGCGATAAGGAGAGTCAGAAAATTCTCTAACTTTTCCGTTCCAAAGGATCTCATCCTTAAGATCATGGACAGTGCTAGACTCGCATCGAGCTTTGAAGGCTTACAAACTCTAAGAGTTTACGTAACGAGTGATCCGGAAAAGAGGAAAGCCTTGTCAAAACTGACTTATGATCAGGAGTGCGTCAGTAAGGCACCATGGATTGCCGTCATAACCATTCTTGTGGATGAGGACGATGGAGAAGGTGAGCAGGGGAAACTTTGCTCTGTTGCCACAAACTTTGCCCTATACGTCATGCTATCTGCGAAAGCCTTTGGGCTTGACAGCTGCTGGATAGAAAAGTTCGATGAGGAGAGTGTTCGAAAGGTGATCAACACTCCGGAGGATGAGAGACCTGTTGCCGTAATTCCAATGGGATACGCGGAAAAATTCCTGAAGGTTTCGGAGAGGAGACCTTTAGATGAGATACTGGTGGAATTTTAGTATAATCAAAATTTGGAGGATTAAATATGCCCGTTTTAGTGCTCGCTGGAGAGTCGGAACTCTCGAAGGACAAGAGAGCATCTGAGATAAAGAGCGAATTCGGCGGTGAATACATAAGGATCCACCCGGAGGATTCTGACAAGCTCTCCTTGATAAGTTCCTACACGAGAAACTTGGGAATGTTCAGTAAAAGGGTTGTCCTGGATATACTTGATTTCGATTCCTGGAAGTCCAAAGAGAAGAAAGAGCTCATATCCATGGTGAAATCGATGCCAAATGAGGTGTTTCTGATAATCAGGTCGAAGAAGCCCATGAAGGGGATTGAAAGTGAAGAATTTCCACTTCCAAAACCCTGGGAGAGGGATAAGTGGTTGAAGATCGTTAGGGAGAAGTTCGTATCCTCGGGGCTGAAGATCTCCGACGAAACGGCCGAGTATTTCCTGGATCTGGTGGGAACCGATGAGTACAGGATCGAATCTGAGATCGAGAAACTCAGTCTTTACTGCTCAGAAGAAGTCAGCATAGACGACGTAAACGAGATAACGTACAGATCCACGCACGCCGCCGTTGACGATCTGTGCTTCTCGATATCCGAGAGAAGATATGATGAAGCTCACAAGGTACTTTCAGACGTTCTGATGGTTTCAGATCCCGTCATGGTTGTCGCTTCGATAGCGAAGCACTTCGAGGATCTTTTCAGACTCAAACTCATGGCAAAAGAGAAAGAGAAGTACTCTTGGCCTGACGTGTCAAAATACTCAAAAGATCTCAAGATTCCGCTTCCGAAAGCCGCTAGGCTCCTTGGATTTAAATTCAAAGGATGGAAGAACGCCCCCTTCAACCACTTGAAGAATTACTCAAAAGAAGAACTCGCTGATATATTGAAAAAAATCTACGTCCTTGATAGATCCGTGAAATCTGAGGGAAATCCGAAAGCTCACATTCACTCTTTCATAGATTCGCTCAGGAGGGATTTCGATGTGCGATATAGTGAACAAGATGATCAGGGGTGAGCTCATAGACCCCGTGACGAGGCTCCCAAACGAGAAATTCTTGGAGGAGTTCGTGAAAAACTCTTCTGATGGTCTTCGGACCCTTGAAGTCTCTGTGACCCTCGAGAACTTGGACAAAACCTACAAGAACATAGCCATAAGCAAAATCGCTTCCGTTATAAAACACTCCGTCAGAATACCGATGGATATGGTCGTCAGAACAGGAGAGTACGACTTCGTCGTGATAATGGGGAATGCAGATGACAGCGCCATGAAAATAGTGGCTGACAGGTTGAGGACGAATCTGAGTTATCTGAGCATGGGATTTGGAGGAAAGACGGTCAAGGTGAAACCAACCGTTAGGATCGGAAGGTGAGGAGTCGAAAAAGCTTCTTGAATTTCCTGTTGCGAATATTATCTTTCGTTTCATTAGATCGCAATTCAAGAAAGCCTTTTCCCACAAAAAGCGATTCCGATTGAAATCACTTCGTTTTCATACCACAATCATCGCTCAGTTTTTTCGCAAGCTCCTTATCGTTTTGATGTTATGAACTTCGCTTTCCCGCCGCGAGCTATAACATAGTGGTGAAGTTGGATGCAAATGAATATGAATATTGATATTCCCGCTTCGTTCTGCTATAAATACATCCGGCCCGTCTTCCCTGAAAAGGGGAAGACCCAGATATTGGACCGAGGGAGGTGAAGAGATGAGTAGGATCTACGAGTCGATGTTCATCATCGCACCCGACGTTCCTGACGATAAGAAGAAGGAGCTGGTTGATAAAGTCGTGAGTACCATAAGGGAACGTGTCGGGGGAGAGCTGGAAGAGTCCATGGGTGACAAAGGACTCGAGATATGGGGAATGAGGAAGTTCGCCTACAAGATCAAGGACTACACCGAAGGGTACTACGTCATAGCCTATTTCAGGTGCGACGGTCAGAAACTCCAAGAGCTTGAGTACTTCTACAGGATCACCCCGGAGATCATAAGGTGGCAGACCTTCAGAAGATTTGATCTGGAAAAGAAGGAGAGAAAAGGGGAAGCCAAAAAGCAGCAGGAAGAAATCATAGAGGAGAAGGTGGAGTAATGCAGAGTTTCAACAAGATAATCCTCGTCGGGAGGTTGACGGCCGATCCGGAGGTGAGGTACGCGCCGTCTGGAAACGCCGTGGCGACCTTTCGGATAGCGGTGAACAGAAGACCGAGGACTTCTCCAACTGGTGAGAGGATAGAGGATACCGATTTCTTCAGGGTAGTGGTTTTTAGGCGGAACCTCGTCGACTTCGTCTCGAGCTATCTCACAAAAGGAAGGCTCGTTTTAGTCGAAGGTGAGATGAGGATGAACCGCTGGAAGAGCGAGATGGGTGAATCGAGAACGAGCTACGAGGTGGTGGCTTTTAACGTGAATCCGCTCGATAGGAAACCCCGTGAGGAGTCCTCCGATGAGGAAGAGATAGACCTCGATGAGATCTTAGGTGATGAGGAAAACGAGAGTGACGAACCACCTTATTGAAGGAGGTGCTCAATGTGCCCATTAGGAGGAGAAAGAAGAGAGTCAAGAAGTGTCGACTTTGCGATATGAAAGTTGAGTACGTCGATTACAAGGACGTGAAGCTTCTCAAGGAATTCCTGAGTGAGAGTGGGAAGATTCTTCCGAGGAGAATCACCGGAAACTGTGCAAAACATCAGAGAATGATCAAAGTCGCCGTTAAAAGAGCGAGACAGATGGCGCTTCTGCCGTACTTGAGAAAGCAGTGAGCGCCGAAAACTCCATTGAGGAGGGATAGGCGTGAAAGCGTTGAAGATCGAAGCCGAAAAGAGAGAGGAATTTGGAAAGAGACCTGTTAGAAGGCTGAGAAAGAGCGGCTGGGTTCCGGGAATAGTTTACGGACCCGATCAAGAGCCCATACCGATAAAGGTGAGGTTCAACGCCGTGGAGAAGATATTCCATCACATAACCGAAACGACGCCGATAGAGCTCTCAGTCGATGGTGAGAGCTACAGGGTCTTTCTGAAGATGGTTCAGAGGGACAAGGTAACGGACAAGATCGTCCACATAGATTTCTACGTACCTACGAAAGGCCACAGAATGAGGCTGAACATACCTATCAAGTACGAGGGTAAACCAATCGGTGTCGAGCGTGGAGGTACCCTCGAGATACTCGTTGAAGAGCTTCCAGTCGAGGTCGATCCTGACAAGATCGTTGACGAGATAAAGGTCGATATAACGAACGTCGGCCTTGGAGAAAGCCTTCACGTCAAAGATCTCGATCTTCCGGAGGATATGAAGCCGCTTCTCGACGAAGAAGAGGTCCTCCTCGTCGTAGTCGCTCCAAGGGGATTGACCGCGGAGGAGGAAGTTGAAGAAGAGGAGACGAGTGAGGAAACATCAGAGCCAGAAGTCATAAAGAAGGGAAAGAAAGAGGAGGAAGTGTGAAGGTAGTAATAGGTCTTGGAAACCCAGGAAGCAGATACGTCTTCACTAGGCACAACGCAGGGTACCTGTTTTTGGACTACGTTTCGGAGAAGATGGAGTGCTCCCCTTGGTCAGGGGAGCGTTTTTATATGTACTCGTCATGCGAAAATCTGTTCCTCGCAAAGCCATCCACTTACATGAACCTATCTGGGAGCGCTTTTCCGTACATACTCAGAGATTTCTCAGCAGATGTTCATGAGATCCTGGTCGTTTACGACGACGTCTCTCTGCCTCTCGGAAAGATAAGGATAAGAAAGAGTGGGTCTGACGGAGGGCACAACGGAGTCAAGTCGATAATATCGGTTTTGGAGAGAACAGATTTTCCGAGGATGAGAATAGGAATAGGTCTGAAACCCAAAGGTGTTGACCTTGCAAGCTATGTGCTTTCGGAGTTTTCAGATGAAGAGCTTGAAAAACTCTACAAAGTCTTCTCTATGGCATACGATGCTCTTTTGGTTATAATAAAAGATGGTATGGATAAGGCGATGAGCCTCTTCAATTCCAAAGAGGTGGTAGGGTGAGGTGCCAGAGGTGCGGGGACAAGGCGGATCTCATCCAGAAGTTTGATTGCGATGGAGTGGAGAAGACTGTTTCGCTTTGCAAGAGGTGCGCTCGAGAAGTCTTAAAAAATGGCTCAAGGATATACAAACCTGGCCTCGTGATAATGGCGAAGCATTCCGAGCTCGTTCAGGACACGATCCTGTCCTATACGCCGGACCTTTATGGAAACCACCTGAACGTCTTCATAGCGATGCCTGTTGCCGTTCAGACGATGCTGTTTGAGAGGGACGAAGATTCGGAGGACAGATCCATGAAGGAGATATATAAAAGAGAGCTCGTGATCTTAAAGGATAGGTTGAGAAGGGCGGTTGCGAATGAGGACTACCGAACGGCAAGCATGATAAAGAGGAGAATTCAAAGACTTGAAGAGATACTCAAGAGCTGAATCTCCCGGGCGGATAGCCCGGGTTTTTTGAGGAGGAATTGGATGAGGATAAGCGAAAGGTCCGTTCTCGATTTTTTTTATTCAGACGATTACAAACCGATGGTCTTAAAGGAAATCTACAAGAGCTTCGGCGCGAAAGCCAGGGATAAGAGGAAGAAATTGAGAGAGATCGTTAAAAAGCTTGAGAAGTCCGGAAAGATTTTCAGAGATGGAAAGGGCAGGTACAGAAGGCTCGATCAGAACTTAAAAATAGGTACTATAGAGTTTGCAAGGAGCGGGACCGTGGCGTTCGTGATAACCGAGGACTACGAAGAGATAGCGGTTCCCGTTGAAAGCGTCAAAAATGCCCTTCACAGAGACCTGGTCGTAGTTGAGATCTCCGGCAGGTGGAAGGATCTTCCAAAGGGAAGGGTCGTTAAGATTCTTGAGAGACGTCTCAAAAGGATCGTGGGAGTCTTAGAGAAGAGGAGGATGTTCGGATTCGTCGTTCCAGACGATCCCAAGATTCTGTATGATTTTTACGTCTCTCCTGAGAACATCAACGGAGCCAAGCCTGGTCAGAAGGTCATAGCGAAGATCGTCAAATACCCGTCCCGCGGCAGGAACCCGGAGGTCGTTGTTGAGAAGGTGCTGGGTGATGTCGACGATCCATCCGTTGATCTTCCAAGCGTCATAGTCAAGCATGATCTTCCCTGGCCGGGTGAGTTCCCGAGGGAGGTCATAAAGGAAGCTAACGATATACCTCTGAAGATTCCGGATGATGAATACAAAAGGAGGAGGGACTTCAGGAACAAGATGATTGTCACTATAGACGGTGAAGACGCGAAGGATTTCGATGACGCGATAATGGTTGAGAAGAAAGAGAATCACTACATCCTGGGGGTTCACATAGCGGACGTCTCTCACTACGTCAAGGAAGGTTCTGAGCTTGACAAAGAAGCTTACAGGAGAGGAACTTCGGTTTATCTGATAGACACGGTGATACCGATGCTCCCGTTCAAGCTTTCAAACGGCGTCTGCTCACTCGTCGAGGGTGAAGATAGACTCGTGATGAGCGTCGAGATGGAGATAGACGAAAATGGAAAGGTCTTGAACTTTTGGGTTGGAAAAGGTGTGATAAGGAGCAAGAAGAGGCTCACGTACACCTTGGTTAACAGACTCTTTGAAGGAGATGAAGGCGCTCGCGAGGAGATAGGCAAGGACATCGCGGATATGCTCATGACGGCTCGAGAGCTCATGAAGATCCTGAGAGAGTCGAGGAGAAAGAGGGGAGCGATAATAGACATAGAGAGCGATGAGGTTAAGGTCATCATGGACGAGGACGGATACGTCGTCGACATAGTTCCGAGGAAGCGCGGAGATGCGGAAGTTCTCATAGAGGAGTTCATGATAAAGGCCAACGAGACGATCGCCGAGATATTCCACAACGCCGATCTTCCCTTCATATACAGAGTGCACGAAGAGCCCGATCCCGCGGTCATCATCCAGCTGAAGAACTACCTTTCCGCACTCGGTATAGACGCGAAGTTTGGCATCAACATACACCCTGGGATGCTTCAAAAACTTCTAGAACAGGTTGGGGATCATCCACTTAGAAGTAGCGTCGAGAGGCTCCTCGTGAGGTCGATGAAAAGGGCTATGTACTCATCGGTGAACATAGGACACTTCGGCCTCGCTTCGTACGCTTACACACACTTCACCTCTCCGATCAGGAGGTACCCAGATCTGGTCGTTCACAGACTCCTCAAACGATATTTGAAACAGAAGGGGTACTTCTCCGAAGGCCAGATCGAGAACCTCTCTGAAAAGCTTTCGGTGATGGCAAAGCACTGCAGCAAGAGGGAAAGAGTTGCTGATGAGGCGGAATGGGATCTTCTGGATATGAAGAAAGTGGAGTACATATCGAATCACATAGGGGAAGTTTTCGACGTCGTCGTGACGAACGTCACCAAGTTTGGGATGTTCGTGGAGATACCGGAGAAATCCATATCTGGTCTTGTTCACGTTTCGACCCTTGACGACTATTACTACTACGACGACAGGATAAACGCACTGATAGGATCAAAGACGGGGAAGGTTTACAGGATAGGAGATCAGCTGAGAGCCAAGGTGGTCAAGGCGAATAAGATAAGGATGGAAATCGATTTCGTCATAGTCAACGATGATGATTGACCCCCTTTTTACTCTCCTTGTTCTTGTACATCCTCTTGTCGGCCTTCTCTATGACGTGTTCGAAATCTTTCGTCCCGTCCCACACCGCTATTCCGGCGGATATGGATATCGGCAGGGATTTCTCTGATATTTTCTTCAGATTTCCTTTGATCCTCTTCAAAACCGCTTCCGCTCCTTTTCTATCCGTCTCTGGAAGGACGATGAGTATCTCATCTCCACCGAACCTCACCGCCGCATCCGATCCCCTAACTGATCTCTGTATGGCTTTGCTGAGCTTTCTCAAAACCTCGTCTCCTTTCTTATGGCCGTAGATGTCGTTTATGAGCTTGAAATCGTCTACATCCATAAGTATGACCGATATCGGCTTTTCTGATCTTTTCGCCCTCTTTATCTCCCTCGGAAGGTACTCGTTGAAAAAGAAAGTCCTCGTCAAAAGGCCCGTTAGGTAGTCCCTGATGGCACTCATCTTTAGATGTCTCACTACATTTCCAACTCCAAACAGCGACACGACGAGTCCCGCAAAGTAGGACCAAACGAACCTGCATCCATGAGCTATTCCCAGATCGATCGTCACGAAGGAAGTGGAGAGCCCGATCAAGAGTATCCAGTAGACCGCTTTCCCTATTATCAGGTGTCTTGTCTTCTCGTAAACGTGAAAGAATATCCACGCTCCGGCAACGTCCACCATCATCATCAAAAAAATCTTCGCGAGAGAGAGCTCCATAAACCATTCCTCCACTTGTAAAGAAAAATTATATCAAATTTTCCTCTATGGTTATAGATTCAATCTTCCAAAAAATTGAGTAGATCAAAAAATTGAGTAGATACTTTTTGCATAATTAGTAGTATAATTTGAAACTAGATGCAAATTCATGAAGATCTACCTGAACACAAGTAAAATTCAGTTAATTTTATTCTATACATTAACTTCGAAGGGAGGAGTTTCTATGAGCACTTCGGGCAAATTGATCCTTTCAGTTGTACTTCTTCTTTTGGTCATAGCGGCGTTCTTTGGATTAGTCGAGTACAGGGCCATGACGATCTCAAAGATAGAAAAGAGCATGACTCAGGAAGCTCTGTCAATTTCAAAGAGTCTTGAAAGTATAGCTAAAACGTTTCAAGAGAATCCATCGAATAAGGAGAACATAGACAAGCTCATAAATACGACCCGATCCGTATCGAACTCCATCATATCTAAGCTGGCCTATCTGAAGAAAGAGCTCGGAATAACATCTTGGATCTTCCTTTCCGTTGGGATCCTGGTGGGTGTTCTCATAATAGTGTTTTTGAGTGTTACTCTCTCAAAACCACTCGCATCCATACTAGCCTCGATATCGAACATGTCAAAAGGAGAGCTTTTCTCGCAAGAGAAGATCAGCAACGTCAAAGGAGACATCGGTGAGATATCGAGAAATCTGGACAAGCTGAGATCGATACTCCAGGGAGTTATAACGAAAGTTCAAGAAGCTGCTCAAAGAACGAGCGCAGCATCGCAGGAGCTTTCCGCTACGCTAAGTAACGTCAACGAGACGATGGAGGAGATAAAGAACAGATTCGGTGATCTCAACGAGAGGACGAGGGAGAGCAAGTACAACATAGAATCTTTGAACTCATCGCTTCTTGAGTTCGCCAACGCGACTCAGGCGAACGCGAACTCATCTCAAGTCATGGCGGATAAGAGCGATGAGATGATGGAAAACACGAGAAGGAGCAAGGATGAACTCTCGAAAGTGGTGAAAGAAGCCGAAAGATCGAAAGAGCAGGTTCTGCAGGTTAGAGAGGTCATGAGGAGATTGGGAAAGCTCTCAGAAGATATTCAGGGGATAGTCGAGGCGATACAGACGATAGCCGAGCAGACGAACCTTTTGGCTCTTAACGCTTCTATAGAGGCAGCGAGGGCTGGAGAAGCCGGAAAAGGTTTTGCAGTCGTTGCAGATGAGATAAGGAAGCTGGCCGCTGAGACGAGAAACGCATCCGATAGGATAGTGAACATACTTTCGGTGGTGAGTACAGAAGTTGAAAAGAGCAATGAATACGTCGACGAAACGGTGAAGATAGTGGAGTTGAGTACCCAGGCTATAAAGAGCGCGATGGAGAGCTTTGAGAGTCTTGAGAAGACCATAGTCGACCTTAGGAACGCGGTCATGGACGTGTCTGCAGCAACGCAGGAGCAGAGCGCGACAGCCGAGGAGATGTCCGCTAACCTGAGCAAGGTATCGGAAGTCGTGAACTTGGCCTCGGAATTTTCGGAAGAGCTCGATCAATTGATAAACGGGATGAACGAATCCTTGAAGGATGTCGCACTCGCTTCGAAAGAGCTCGCAGAGCTCGCCCAAGAACTTCAGAGGGAGACGGAGTTCTTCAAGGTGTGACAGGGGTGAACCAAACGATGGATGGAAAGAGGTTCGAGAAGATCGCGATACTGGATTCGATGATGAAGGATGAGATCGTGGAAAAGCTAAAGAATCTTGGAAGAGACCTTTGGGAAGAACCCGCTATGCTCATACTTGTGAAGGGATTTTTCAAAGACGAGGAGTGGATCAGCTATCTCTCCACGAAGATAGACAAAGACGAACTTCTGAAAGAATTCAGAAAGAAGATAGGGCATCATTTCAAAGTCATAGACGTGGTGAACACGGGGCCGTTCGATGTAGCAGCAGTTGTGGATTTTGAGAATACCCCGGATGAGGAGGAGCTTTCGAAACTGATGGACCATATAGAAGAAGACGTCGTTGACTTTCTCCTTGGACCGAAATACCTGGGGAGGATAAAGGAGCAGGTCGACATATTCACAGATCCTTTCAAAAGCCTTGTCGATTTCTCCATAGGACACGCTTTCATAAGAAAGCCCGATGAGGATGGAATCATCTCCGCACTCAACATAGCCTTCAAGGATACGAGCGTTAGAAAGTCAGTCAAAATGTCCAGGCTCACGGAAGAGCTACTCAGGATTCTGGACAGGCAGGATCTTGAGAGCTACTTTCAGCCCATAGTGGATGTCAAAGACAGGAAAGCCCTTGCTTACGAGGCTCTCATCCGAGGGCCAAAGAGGTCGCTTCTCAGAAGACCGGACATCCTCTTCAAGGTGGCCTCTTTGAATAGCCTCGAGATGGAGCTCGATAAGCTCGCTAGGAGGAAGCACCTGGAGAAGTTCAAGAAGTACCTTTCAAGAGAGAAGTCAGAGCCAGCGATTTTAACCATCAACCTCGGTCCTCAGACTCCGATGTTCGTCGACGAGATAGACAAAGATGCAGAGAGGTATGGCATACCACCTGGAAGCATCGTATGGGAGATATCTGAGAGAACCTACATAGACGATTTTGCAGCTTTCGTGAGAGTGGTGAAATACCTTTCCGAAAAAGGGCACAGGGTGGCGATAGACGACTTCGGATCGGGAGCAACGAGTCTGAAGCTGACGTTCTCGATAAAATCGAACTTCGTCAAGATAGACAAAGAACTTGTCACAGATATAGAAGAGAGAAAAGACAAGCAGGTCTTTCTCTACAACATAATAAGGAGCTTCTACGATCCGGCAGGAGCACTAGTCGTGGAAGGCGTGGAGACGAAGGAAGAGCTCGACACGCTGATGAAGATAGGCTACAGGTACTACCAAGGTTTTTACTTCTTCAGACCGTCTCCGGAGATTCCAGATGACGAGAGTATAACGAAGAAACTCTCGGCTATAGATACGGAAAGCGCGAGGATATTCAACGGTTACTACAACATCTGATCAACTTTTCATTATGTTCGATATATCCCTCAGCTTTTTATCGAGGCTCGTCTCTATCGTGTTAACCGCGTTCCAAAGCTCCTCTATCTGAGAGCTGTACTTTCTCAAAATATCCAATATATCCGGATCGAAATCTTCCGGACTAGTCCTCCCATCACCTTCAAGGATTATCCTCATCGCCTCCTCGTG
>JALVXE010000081.1 GCA_027038385.1 Thermotogaceae bacterium | reverse complement strand
GTATGGGATCGCCTCAAGGTCCGGAACGTTCCATCCAACCATATCGGCGAGCTTTCCTTTCTCGACGGTTCCCGTGGCCTGGGAAATCCCGAGAACATGAGAACTGTTCAGGGTAAAAGCCGTTAGAGCTTCTTCCGGTGTCATCTTGAGCTTTGAAACTGCAAGGTGCATAACGATTGTTGGATCGTCGATTGTATTTGATCCGGGGTTGAAATCTGATCCAAGTGCGACTATCGCTCCAGAGTCTATGAGCTTTCTCGCCGGAGCGTATTCTTCCCCAAGGTAAAAGCTCGTTGTTGGCATCATGACGGCTGTTGTGCTCGATTTCGCTATCGCTTCTATATCTTCATCGGTTATCTTAAGGAGGTGATCAACGCTCGTGGCTCCGAGCTCCACTCCAAGAACCACGGCCTTTGTTCTTCTTATCTCATCGGCATGAAGCCTTACCTTGAAACCTTTTTCTTTGGCCTTTGAGAGATACCATTTAGCCTGATCTATGGAATACACACCATCGTCTACGAAGATATCGACCGTGTCTGCGTACTCTCTCACCCTGTCAAAATTTCCCACAAGCTCTTCAAGGTACTCCCAGGGATCCTTGCCACTTGGGATGGCGTGAGCCCCGAGAAAAGTTGGATGGATATCCATGGGATGTTTTTCGTCTAAGATTTTGAGAGCTTCCAATTGCTTCAGCTCGGACTCAATTTCAAGGCCGTAACCACTCTTTCCCTCTAAGGAAGTTACTCCTCTTTTCATCATCTCATCCAGAAAGCGCCGATTGAAATCCACGAGTTCTTCAAGCTCCGCTTCTCTGACCATCCTCACCGTGCTGTGTATTCCACCTCCGGCTTTGAGTATATCGACGTACTTGGCACCTTGGGATCTCATAACGAATTCCTTCGCCCTGTATCCGTAAAACGGTATGTGAGTGTGGCAATCGACAAAGCCAGGGATTAAGAGATCAACCTCCGCTTCTATCCACACGTCGGGTTTTTCTACAGATATGTCGATGATCTTCTCATCGAACACTACGTAAACGTTCTCCAGAATTTTCACGTCGTTCATATCCTTTCCCCTTAAGGGATTTTTACCAATCGGAGTGATCAGTTTTTTGGTGAATATCGCTTTCATCATTTTCCCTCCAGGTCCTTCGCGAATATGTTCAGGACCTTCTGCTCTATTACCCTGTTTATATCGAAATCGTTGACTTGAAGATACCACATGAAGGAATCGAGTACCGCTTGAAGTGGAACCATGCCTATTATCTCGGACTCTAGAACGTTCACACCGTATCTAGCCGCCTCTCTCTTTATAGTCTCGAACACCCTGAATATCGGGCTCTTTTTGTAGTTCGTGAGGTTCATGGACACCTGAACTATTCCTTTTTCCTTGAGCTCGAGTCCTATGGCTTTCACATACCTGAACCCTCCACTTATGTGTCTGACAGCCTTTGCAATCTTTTTGGCTACGCTCAGGTCGTTTGTAGCTAGGTTCACGTTGTAAGCTATCAGGTACTCTCTCGCTCCAACCGCCACAACACCGGCAGTTGGATGGACCTCATCTGGTCCAAAATCCGGTTTCCAATTCGGATCCTTTATCTTCTCGAAGAATCCCTCGAACTCTCCCTTCCTTATGTTTGCCAAGTTCTCCCTCTCAGGTTTTGTGGCGCTCCTCTCGTAGAGGTACACCGGTATTTTGAGCTCTTCGCCTATTCTCTTTCCGAGTTTTTTAGAGAGCTCGATGCATTCCTCCATCGTCGTGTTCATAACGGGGACGAACGGGATAACATCAGTGGCTCCCATCCTTGGATGTTCACCCTCGTGATGCCTTAGATCTATCAGCTCGGACGCTTTTTTGACCATATCGAAGAGTGCATCGACTATCTTATCCGGCGTTCCTATGAGCGTGACGACCGATCTGTTGTGATCGGCATCCATAGACCAGTCCAAAACCCATATTCCGTCGTACTTTTCGGCCTCTGCAACTATGGCCCTGACTACATTTTCTCTTCTTCCCTCGCTGAAGTTCGGAACGGATTCGACCAGCTTCATAAGGTCACCTCCTTCTGATTTTTTTCAGTGATTTCTTCAAAACAGTTCCTATCTCATCCCTTGCAGACCACAAAAAGAACGCCGTGAAAAGAGCACTCCCAATTGCAATCTTATCAAAACCCTGCAGTTTCCAAACAACCAGGGCAAGAATCGTTCCGGTCACCGTCCTTCCGAGAAGGATCCTCCACGGCATGAATTCCCCTAGAACCTTCCTGGTGTACGTGTACCTCAGAGAAACCGCGATGAGCCCGACGAGTGAGGAGCTGAGCGCTATTCCGACGTGGGCGAGCGGCTTCATCAGGATCCAATCGAAAAAGGCGTTGAAGAAAACGCTGAGAACGGATATGTAGAGGATGATCTTCAAGCGATTTGTGGCTATCAGAAACTGGTTTATACTAGCAGATATGGGCGATATAACCGCCAAGAACGAGTACCCTATTATGGCGCCGGAGACCAGTTCTGTCGATTGGAATGTGAAATGCCCTCTTTCAAAGAGCACACCTATGAAGAAATCTGGCATCGCTATGAGCCACAAAACAAGCGGGAGGATAACCTTCAATGAAGACTCGGCGGTCTTTCTCATCCTCTCCCTTGTGAGATCCGTCTTTTTCTCAGACGTGTGCTCAGCGAGCTCTGTGTACGAGTTCTGAACGAATATCGAAACGAAAGCCTGAAACTGCCCAAGGAGTAAAAGGGCGTAGTTCAGCGAGGAAATCCTACCAGATGGGAGCATCGATGCAAAAGCGTTGTCGACTATGGGGTTAATCGTCCAAATAGCACCACTTACTATCAAAAACGAGGAATGCTTCATGACGCTCGACACCAATGATAAGGAGGGTCTTGAGATCTTGAAGTACTTGTAAAAGAGAAAGACCATGATCACGGTCACTACGAACTGGCCCGTTATGGTCGATAGTATGTACGCGGCTTCTCCGAAATTATCAGCTGTCATCAGCAGAACGGGAATCGCGACGATGTTGTAAAAGATCATTGAAAAGCCGTATTGAAAGAACTTTCTTGCGGATCTCATTAGAGACCCTAAAACCGTTTGAACAGCCATTATTATCATGAGGATGGAAACGTATTTCAGCTTTCTCGCGGCGTATTCAAGAACCTCTTTGGAAAAACCTGGAGCGAAGAGCTTGACGGTCTGAAGAGGGAAAATAAGGAAGACTACCGACACGAGGGCGTATATCACCGCAGTCCAGAAGACGATGTTCCAGGCCAGCTCTTTCGCCTTCTCCTCATCGTGAAGCCTCTTGTCAACGTACACTGGAACGAGCGCACTTGAAAGAGCACCTGCAAAGAGCGAGATGGCCAAGCCCGATGGTTTCATCGCTATGAATACCGCGTCGAGCCTCCAGGATGTTCCAAAAAGAGACGCTGTCAGTATGTTCCTCACAAGGCCGAGGAGTTTCGATATCAATGTGAATACGGAGATGTATATAGTTCCGGCCGCGACGCTCTGCAAGCTTTTATCCCCCTCTCCAAGCCGCTAGTATATCAGCATGGGAGGTGGTTTTGTGAGAGGTTCGGATGTTTTAAAAGACATAAGGTTCAAAAGAGGAAAGCTTAACAAGATAACGGATGTTCCTGATGTTAAGGTTGGGCACTCTACTTTCATCTCGGAAGATCCGCGTATAGTAACAGGAGTTACGGTCGTTCTCCCACATGAAGGGTGCGTGTACAATGAAAGGCTCTTCGCTTCGTATTTCGTTTTGAACGGATACGGAAAATCGACGGGGTTCGTCCAAGTCCGCGAGACGGGAACTTTGGAAACTCCGATCGTTTTGACGGGAACGATGAGCGTCGGAAAGATGTGGGATTGTGTCGCTGGCTATGTCATTTCGAAAACGAACACTAGGAGTGTGAATCCAATCGTTCTTGAATGCAACGACACAAGGATGGGATACAGCGAGAAGAGAGTTTTAAGTTGTGAAAATTTCTACGAAGCTCTGAGAAACGCCGAGGAAGATTTCGAGCTGGGATGTATGGGAGCTGGTACTGGAATGGTGACCTTCGGATACAAGAGCGGCATTGGAAGTTCGTCAAGAATTGTTGGAGATTACACGATCGGAGTCCTCGCCATGCCGAACTTCGGGAGCAAAGAAGATTTCGGATCAATTATTCTCCTGGTTGCCACCGATGCTCCTCTGGTTCCGTATCAGCTAAGAAGACTCTCCGTTAGAGCTTCGCTCGCTATACCAAAGATAGGTGGAAGGGTGAGACACAGAAGTGGGGATATCGTCTTTTCTTTTTCAACCGCCCATAAGCTGCCACATGATGGATTTGTAGATCTCAAGTATATAGTGGATGACTCGAAACTCTTTCAAGACATTCTAGAAGCCGTGATAGAGGCGTCTTACGAAGCTATAGTTGATTCTCTTGTTAACGGATGCGATGTTGTTGGCAGAGAAGGAAAAAAGTATGAAAAGATTCTATTGAAAGAGCTAATTGAGAAGCTGAGAAAGCATTCAATTTGACATTTTTACGATCGGATGATAGCATATTCATGCTATGAATAGATCAAATAAAGAAAAAATGATCAATAAATTGATAGAAATTGTGAGCAAGGAGGGTGGGATATCCGTCGGTGTGGCGGCGAGGACACTCGGCGTGTCTGAGGTAACTGCACGAAGATATCTGAACGAGCTCGCCGCCCACACCACACTCCCTTTAAAGCGTGTCAGGGGCGGCATTCTTTTGGATAAGAGCAAGAAGTCCCTCGAGTACATGTTCGAACTGAAGCTTTCGATGAACTCCAAAGAGAAGATAAGGATTGCAAAGAGAGCTGCGGAATTCGTGGAGGATGGAGATAGTCTCATGGTGGATTCGGGAACGACGGCGTACTACTTCGCAAAGTTTCTCATGGGAAAAAGCGGTTTGAAGGTTATAACCGTGGATGTGAAAGTTGCAGAAGAGCTCGCGAAGAACCCGGATATAGAAACCCACATAGTCGGAGGAATCGTCCGGCCTGGGTATTTCAGTATCGGCGGGGATATAGCGGCTGAGATGGTGAAGAGATTTCACGTCGATAAAGTTTTCCTCACCGCGGATGCCGTGGATGTGGATATCGGAATAACGAATTTCTCAACCTTTGAGACTCACGTCAAAGAGTCCATGATATCCCAAGGCAGAAGGGTGTTCCTCATGGCGGATCATACGAAGATCGGAAAAGTCGGGTTTGTAAGGGTTGCGCCCATTGAAGTTGTGAACGTCTTCATAACATCTAATGGTATAGATGTAGATACCGCTTCAAAGATAAGGAAAAAAGGAATCGATTTGATCATCGTTTAAAGGAGGAGTCGGTATGAGCTGGGTTAAGGAGATTTTCAACACGGAGAAGCCGATAATAGGCATGGTTCATTTTCCACCACTTCCAGGATCTCCGCTTTATGATGATTCAAAAGGTATGGATTACATCTTAGACAGAGTCAAATCGGATTTGAAAGCCCTTCAAGATGGTGGAGTTGACGGTGTTATGTTCTGCAACGAAAATGACAGGCCGTACACTCTTAAAGCGGATTTCTCGACCGTTGCCGCTATGTCAAGGGTTATAGGAGAGCTGATGGATAAAATAAAGGTTCCCTTTGGTATCGATGTTCTTTGGGATCCGATGGCTGCCATCGCGATAGCCAAGGCCACGGGCGCGAGATTTATAAGGGAAGTCATCAGCGGAGTTTACGCGTCAGATATGGGATTTTGGAACACCGATGTTGGAAATTTTTACAGGTACAGAAAACTCATAGACGCGTCAGATGTAAGGGTGTTTTTCAACATATCTGCAGAGTTCGCAAGTAGATTGGACAGAAGAAGTCTCAAGGGAATCGCCAAGAGTATCGCTTTTTCTTCACTTGCAGACGCTGTTCTCGTCTCCGGACCGATGACCGGTGAAGCTCCGGATGTTTCACACATAGAAGAGGTGAAATCCGCCGTTGAAATTCCAGTTTTTGCGAACACCGGGGTGAAGAGGGAAAACGTTGAAGCGGTTTTGAAGGTAGCAGATGGTGCGATAGTGGGAACGAGCCTGAAAAAAGATGGAATCACCTGGAATCCCGTTGATGTCGAAAAAGTTAGGAGCTTCATGAAAGTTGTCAGAAAGCTGAGAAGCTCCTCGTGAAAAACAAAGAGGTTGTAGGGCACGACCGACATCTGGAGGGATGAAGATGAATTGCAGAAGGTTTGAAGGAAAAGTGGTTTTCGTCACCGGATCGGCTCGTGGAATAGGTAGGGCGATAGCACTCGAATTTGCAAAAGAAGGAGCTCTCATGGCCCTTGGAGATAAGGACTTTGACGAACTTGAAAGGACCTTGAAGGAAGTCAGAAAATATTCAGGCAAATCCAGAGCTTACGAGCTGGATGTAACGAAAGAGGATATGGTAAAAGAAGTCGTCAAGGAGATAATAGAGGATTTCGGAGCGATAGATGTCTTGGTGAACAACGCCGGTGTCTCCACGATGAACTGGTTCTGGGAACTCACAGAAGAGGAATGGAACTTCAACATGAACGTAAACGCGAAGGGAGCTTGGCTGGTTTCGAAATACGTCGCTCCTGAAATGATGAAAAGAAAGAAAGGAAAGATAGTGAACGTCGCATCGATGGCGGCAAAGCTTGGGGCACCTCTTCTGGCCCACTATTCCGCATCGAAATTTGCAGTCCTCGGATTGACACAGGCTATGGCTAAGGAGCTTGCCGAATACGGTATAAACGTCAACGCTGTCTGTCCAGGATTCGTGAAGACGAGCATGCAGGATAGAGAGGTGGTTTGGGAGGCAAAGCTCAGGGGAATAGATGATCCTGAAAAAGTCCGACAGGAATACATCGATATGACCCCCCTGGGAAGGTTGTGCACACCTGAGGATGTAGCGAAAGTGGTGAAGTTCTTGGCATCGAGCGACGCAAACTTCATGACCGGTCAGGCTCTGAACGTAACCGGGGGTGTCTGCGTACACTGAGATGTCTAACTTGTTGATATCCCTCCGCTTTTAGGTTATGTTATACTCAAATTTGAGATCCACATCCTGTGGAGGTGGTCTTTATGCTGCTGAAGGAAATAGCGAATTTCTTGAAAGGGAAAAAAGGTAAGAAGAATTACGCCTTGCCCAAACTCTGGATACCGGCTTGGTACGACGGAGAAGTCAGGGAGATGAATGGAAAGTACTTCGTCGATCCTTACGAGTTTTACTCTAAGGTACTTGAAAAGCTCGCCAAGATGTCAAGCGATGGGGAGAACTATCTGGTATCCCTGGCATCCCTGAAGGGAGAGAACGACCCGAGCTGGATAAAGCGCTCTAAGATGTATTCGATGCTTGTGAGGACTACGGCTTCTTATAACCACAAGGGGTTTGGAAGGTTCGAACCAGACGACGTTTTGGGGTACAGAGAGAACGGGACTTTTCTAAAGGCTATAGCAGTTCTCACTTATCTGAAAAGGCTGGATGTCGACACGGTGTACCTTCTCCCGGTCAGCAAAGTGAGTAACCTCTTCAAGAAGGGGGAAGTGGGGTCTCCATACGCCGTTAAAAATCCCATCGAAATAGAAGAATCCTACCACGATCCACTTCTCGAAGGTTTCAGTGCTGAGGAAGAGTTTAAAGCTTTTGTAGAGGCAGCACACATACTCGGTATAAGGGTTCTAATAGACTTCATACCAAGAACCGCTGCAAGGGACAGCGACCTGATAAAAGATCATCCAGACTGGTTCTACTGGATAAGGGTTGAGGATCTTCCATCCTACGCCCCTCCAAAGATACCGGGGATGGGTTTCAAGATACCGGAGGAGAGTGATCTTGAGTACATTTACTCTTTGGAGAGTGTGAGAAAGCACCTGGAGAAGTTTTCTCCGAATCCAAAGGAGCTAGATCCTCAGAAGTGGGAAAATATAGTGAAGAGCAACCCGGAAAATCTGTTGAGTGAGGTGGTTAAAGAGTTCGGTCTCATCACACCGCCTGGGTTCTCGGATTGGATAAACGACCCTCAGCCTACCTGGGACGATGTGACTTTCCTCAGGCTCTATATGGACGCTCCAAGGGCCGCGAAAAAGTTCATAGATTACGACCAGCCGCCCTACATACTCTTCGACGTGATAAAGGCTTCCTTATTCCCGGGTGATGAGGAGAATGTGGAGCTTTGGGATTACATAGCCTCGATAGTTCCGTCATATCAGAAGAGATTCGGAATAGATGGAATCAGGCTCGACATGGGACACGCCCTTCCAAAGAAGTTGGAGAAGATGATAATGGACAGGGCGAGGGAGATAGATCCAGCGTTTGTTTTCATAGCCGAAGAGCTGGATGTCTCGAGAGACGAAGATGCGAAAAGTTCTGGGTATGACGCGATAATAGGGAACAGCTGGTGGATGATGCCAAGGATTCCTGATAAAGCCTACGAGTTTTATCAAGATATAGCCCCGAACTTGAAGATCCCATACCTGGCAGCTGCGGAAACTCCAGACACACCGAGGATAAGAGTCAGGGAATTCGGAGAGGACCTGAAGAAACTCGTTCCGTTTCTTCTCGCCTTCTCGCCAAACGGGATACTCTTCATAAATTCAGGTCAGGAACTGGGCGAGATAGAACCAATGAACTTAGGACTTGATAATAACGATGAGGGAAGGACTGTTCTTCCACCATCCGACGAGTTCTTTGCAAAACTCGCTTTTTTCGATCATTACGCGCTCCATTGGGATAAGCATGACGAGGAGATATTGGATTTTCTCAAAAAACTCTCGGTTGTCAGGGGGATATATTCCGATCTTCTGGAGAAGGGTGAGTACAGACCCGTTTGGTTCGATTGGCAAGACGGAAAGACTGCAAACGCTTCGTTCTGGATGGACGGGAGGGCCGTCATAGCCGTTGGAAATCTGGACAAGAACCCGAGGGGGATAAGGATAGATCTCAAAAACACCAAAGGAGGTGATATATCGATTAGGAGAGCGAGGATCTGGGATGGGGAGAAGTGGGAGAGCATCTCGGATGAGAATGGATGGATGTCCGTGAGTTTGGAGGGGCTCTCCTTCAGTCTCATCGAGGTATTCTACGAGGAGGTGTAAGTTGTGAGCAGAGAAGAAATACTCGAAAAGGTTAGGGAACTCATAGCCGATAAACTCGGTGTGGATAAAGATGAGGTCACCGAAGAGGCTTCCTTGGTAGACGACCTTGGGGCGGATTCTCTCGACCTTGTGGATTTGGTTATGGTCTTCGAGGAGGAATTCGACGTCAAGATTGAAGACGAAGAGCTGGAAAACATCAAGACGGTCAAGGATGTGGTCGATGGGATCATGTCGAAAATGTGATGGGGGCTCTGCCCCCTTTCTTTTCCCGGGAGGTGCTCCTGAATGTCCAAGAAAAAAAGGAGGAGTTACAGGGAGTCCAAGAAGAGGATGGAGAGCAGAAAGAGTGAAGAAAACGAAAAGTCTAAAAAATCTGGGATGAAGTCGAGTGTTTTGGCGGTGATCTTTGGCGTGGTGATAATAGTGGGCGTTATACTGGCTGTAAAATCGATGAACGTCAACATACCACCGACACAACCTTACGTGAAATACCCTCAGGATGACCAAAAGGACGTTCCAAGGGATGTGAAGTTAGAATGGGGTTGTGAAGATCCAAACGGCGACAAACTATCCTATGATCTCTACCTAGGAGAGGGAACACCAGTACTCATCGCAACATCTCTCAATTTCCCGGCATACAGAGTGGAGCTCCTTCCCGGAAGGGAATACACGTGGAGAGTTGTGGCTAGGGATGGAAGAGGAGGGGTTTCGAGAAGCCCAGTTTGGAGATTCGAAACGGCCGACGACAACCCTCCAGAAACACCGAAAGCCTTGAATCCCACAAACGGTGAAACGATCACCAGCACAAGCGTTGTTTTGAGCTGGACTTCATCTGACCCGGATGGTGATGAAGTCTTCTACGATCTCTATTTGGATGGAAGAAGAATCGCGAAGGATCTGAAGAAGAGCTCGTACACCGTGAGAGTCGCCCCAGGAGAGAAGCATCTGTGGAGAGTAGTGGCTAAGGATAGATTTGGTGCACATTCCGAGGCTGACTGGGTGTTTTATGTAAAAAAGCCGAACAGACCCCCAAAAGTTGAGATAACCTCGGTGAAGGTTGAGAACAGGTTTGTGAAGGTGTGGTGGAGGGCCTTCGACCCGGATGGAGATCCAGTTAGAAGCGAGGTTTTCTTGGACGGCAAATCTGTCGATGTCCTTCCTGGAAGTCCCGTTGAAACCACGTATGGAGAGCACAAGATAGATATAGTCGCAACGGATGGTGAGGATGAGACGAAGGTTTCAACGGACGTTTTGGTGAAGAAACCTCTTCCGCCGCAGAAACCGAAGATAAGAGCCGCAAAGAAGTCTTTGCCTGGAAAGTACGCCGTAGCTTGGGAATCGCCAACTGTCAATGGCGAAAAGTTATCTTTCGAGGTTTATGTCGATGGAAACAGGGTATCAAAGACCGATAAGAACAACGTGGTTTTGAATCTGTCCGTCGGAAGACATAGGATAAAGGTCGTGGCCATTAACGATCTGGGAGAGAAGAAATCTTCTGAGATAACCGTGGACATAATCAAACCAGTTCTGAGGATAAGCGCTCCAAATGTTGTTTGGAGAACTTCTGTTAACGTGAGGTGGGATTTCCCAATTGAGGCCGTCTATTCACTGTACGTCGATGGCAAAGAGGTTTACCATGGAGAATCCAAGGAAGCGAGTTTGAAGATCGGATACGGTGAGCACAAGCTGAAAGTGGTCGCCAAGGCATTCGGAAAGGTGTTTGAGAGTGAGAAGACCGTGCTCGTTGAGAAACCTTACAACGTCTTGGCTCTGTCGAATGGAGAAGGGATATTTCTAATAAACGTTTCTGACAGGATGAGGATTTCCGACAGCATGGGAGGAATTTTTGGAAAGAAGATAGATTACAAAAAGAAGACCGCAGTAATCGTCGGAGACGGTGGGGAGGTCTACATAATAGATGTGGAAGACGGGTACATGGTCCTTTTGTCGATACTAAGCGAGAACGCTTTGGATGCGGTGGTTGGAAACGGAGCGATATACGTTCTCACAAACCAGAAGATTCTAAAGATAGGTCTTAATGGAAACGTTTTGGAAGAGAGAGATCTGCCTGGAGGATTGTCCCTGAGCTTTGACGGAGATCTATACGTAGGGATGGATGAAAAGATAATGGAGCTTGACCCAGACCTCAACGTTCTTAGGAGTTGGAACACCAAGGGAAGTGTCAGAGAGGTTCTCAGGGATGGTGAGAAACTGATATCAGTCGAGAACTGGGGAGTTGAGATAATAGGTGGAAACTCCTTGGAACTCCCAGATCCCAGAGATATGGAAAAGACTCAAGATGGGTATGTCGTTGCGGACAACACGTTGGGAATCGTATTCCTGAACTCCAACCTACAGGTTACGGGATCCGTTGACATCCCGGGTGCTGTATCCGCACATGTAAGCAAAGAAGATGTGATCGCGTTCGGAAGGGGAGTATACAGGATAAGAGATGGTGAGGTTGTGGAAAAGCTTGGAAGGGGCGAAGCTGTTCTCTCAACGTGCAGGGACTTCGTTGCAACGGATGGGGGTTTGTATTTGAAAAGGAAAAAGGTGTTCAGCGAATCGGTTGGAAAGGTGAGGTGCTCATCCGGCAAGGCTGCTTTCTCGTCTCATGGAGATCTGTTCATATACGATGGAAATGTCGTGGAAACCGGCATATCCGTTTCAGACTTTGGGGTTTGGAACGGAGAAGTTTACGCCGTTTCAGATGGAAAGCTCCTGTTAGTTGGAAGGAGATCTGCGAGCTATATCGCGAAGGCGGAGTCTTTCGGTGACGGATACTACTCATTCGGAAGGTACGTGTACGGGCTTGGTGGAGGAAAGATCGTTGCTCACGAAAAGGTTTTGGACGTAGTCGCCTCTGACGGATACGTGGCTCTCCTTGAAGAGAATTCTATTGAGATCTTCAAAGGTGAAAAATTCGTTTCGAGGATACCGGGAGCTTTTCAGGGAGTTGACATCGGAGGTGGAAGGGTTTACGCCTATTCGTCTGACAAGGTGTACGCTTTCTCCGTAAGTGGGAAGGAAATCTGGAATCTTCCACTTGGAGACAACGTCAGAGATCTGGAGTACGATGATTCACGTTTGAGGG
>JALVXE010000080.1 GCA_027038385.1 Thermotogaceae bacterium | reverse complement strand
TCCAGCCACCCGGTTAACAGCCGGGCGCTCTACCGATTGAGCTACGCCGGAACCTCGCCGGATAATTTATCACAAAGCTCTCGTTTTTGTCAACCATAGCTTTTTTTCATCCTCTCCCCCAATTTCTCTTTCCCTGCTCGCTTATCGATCTTCCGTAGGCCTGCATGCTCTTTCCGTACTTCCTTGATTTCATTATCGTCTCGATCAACTTTGATTTATCTTCTGCGATCTTTTTCATTCTCTGTTGATCACGTCTTAAGAGCTCCTGGGCGAGCTTTGGGGATACCTCTATGCTCTTTAGAAGTTTTTCACGTTCGTCAAGTAACTCTAAAAGCCCTTCGTAATCCTCTTTATCTATGGCCTCATCTATCAACCTCTCCAGAGTCTCCAGGTTCATCGGATCACCCTCTTGAGAAGTGTCAGAGTTTCAACGTGGAAGGTTTGCGGGAACATATCAAAAGGTTGAACGGACTCTACAGAGTATCCGCCGTCTACGAGAATTTTGACATCTCTCACGAGCGTCGATGGTTCGCAGGACACGTAAGCGATTTTTTTCGGAGATATCCTGAGGATTTCTCTCATCACTTCTTTTCCTGCTCCCGATCTTGGTGGATCCAGAACGACGATATCTGATCTTTTATCGTAGGACTTCAGAAAATCCAGCACATCCGATTCAACAAAGGTTGTGTTCCTCCTATCGTTTATGTTCGCGTTTGCTTTCGCCGCTTTCACCGAGATCCTGCTGCTTTCAACTCCTATGACCTTTTTTGCAGCGCTCGATAGCCTTAAGCTAAAGAGCCCGACGCCCGAGTAAAGATCCAAAACCACTTCTTCTCCAGAAAGATTTAGAGAATCAAAGAGCACGTTGGACAGCTTTTTGGATACAAAGTAGTTGCTCTGAAAGAAAGCCGTTGGCGGTATCTGATAGTCCTCCCAATCGTACTTTTCAATTATAACTCCCTCGCCATGTAGTGTCCTGTAGGGTCCTCTGAGAATTATACTATCTTTTGAGTTCATCACGTGGATTATCGAGTGAATCCACGGAAATTCCTTCAAGATAAGTCTTGCTAGAGCTTTACCCCACTTGAACGATTCCGTCTTTGTTACGAATATCAGCATCGTCTGATCCGTGGAGAAAGCGTATCTGAAGACCACATGTTTCAGAACTCCTCTTCTTTTTGAAAAGCTGTATATAGGAACATCCAAGGCCGTGAGAAACCTTGGAATCTCGCGTATTAGAGAATTCACCTTGTCGGGGGCCAGCAGGCACCTGTCTATCGAAACGACCCTGTGAGATCCCTTCATCTTCATACCGATGAAAACTTCACCTTTCCAAAAGGCGGTTGTCTCTATCTTAGTCCTGTATCCGTATTCGATATCACTGGGAACTATACCTTTGAAATACAAATCCGTCTTCAAAGACCTTTGGAACATCTCGTGAACTATCTCTTCTTTTATCCTGAGTTGTTCTTTGTAATCTATATCCATGAACTGGCATCCGCCGCACTTTCCAAGAAAAGGACACTTTGGGATTCTTCTGTGTGGTGATGGTTTGACGACATCCACAGCTTTTGCGAAGATGAGATCTCTTTTCTCTTTTTCCACCTTCGCCACGACTATCTCTCCTGGGTATGCGCCTTCAACCAAAACGATTTTTCCATCCTCGGCTCTTGCCATTCCGTATCCTTTGTTGACTACTTTTTCTATGTTTAGCACGATTTCGTTATCTCGCATGCCAACCTCCTCGCTTCTTCATCGGCTTTTTTGAGCTCTTCTACACTTTCCGCCTCCTCAACATCTATCTTTTCTAGAACCCTTTCAACTACCTTTGGGATGTCCATGAAACCTATCTTTTCATTCAGGAACGCTTGAACTGCTATCTCGTCTGCAGCGTTAAAGGCCGTTTTGAGAGAATAGGAGTCCTTTACAGAGTCGACTAAGAAGAATAACGGATATCGCTCCCTTGATAACTTCTCAAAAGTGAGAGATGAAAAATTCGGAAATTTTGGAAATTCGTACGACCTCTCTGGATAAGTCAAAGAGAGAGCTATTGGAATTCTCATATCTGCAACGGATGCATGAATCTTAACCGTTCCGTCTTTGAGAAATACCATGCCGTGCACTACTCCTTCTCTGTGGACGTAAACGTCTATTTTTTCGAATGGAATATCGAAGAGCTCCATCGCCTCCATGACTTCCAAAGCTTTGTTGAACATGGTGGCTGAATCTACCGTTATCTTTTTTCCCATCGACCAAACAGGATGCTTCAAAACATCTGATGGTTTTGCAAACCTCAACTTTTCGATTGGCCAATCTCTGAGCGCCCCGCCAGAGGCGGTTATGACTATCCTCTCAATCTCGTCTTCTATGAGTTGGAAGACGGCACTGTGCTCACTGTCGATTGGAACGAGTTCAACGTCGTTACTCTTGAGCCTTTCTTTTAAAAACTTGCCTCCGCACACGAGCGATTCTTTATTTGCGAGCGAGAGCCGTCTTGTGTATGGAATGGCTCTGTACGCAAGCTCAAAACCAGCGAACCCAGGAGCCGCCACTATGGTGATATCCGGTCTGAGATGGCTTATGAAATCTTCAAATTCGTCTAGTTCCGTCCTCGTCGATAGCATCTCCACGTCCGGAAACTCAGATTTTATCTTCATGGCAAGGTCTGAATTGGAGTGGTATGTGAATCCAACGAGCTTGAACCCATCGAGTTTTTTCAAAACGTCTATAGATTGGGTGCCGATCGATCCAGTCGCTCCGATTATCAGGACGGTTTTTTTTTCCATCTGAATACGAGTACACCTCCTTCTTTCACGTCTATGAACACCTCATTTTTCAAAGCGACGTTGCTAACGCCGTAGGGTTTATCACAGGGCATTCTCTTTTCGGATATCTCGTACTTAAACCCTTCAAGAGTCACGATTGCATCTCCACCGATCGGGAGGATCGACCATTTCTCACCGATCTTTGCCAAAAGGTTGGCTCTCCCCTCTAGGTAAACTATCTCCAGCTTCTCTGACAGAAGCTTTACAGAGAGCGGGGGAAACGCTGTGAGGAGAAGATAGAGCGCGTATTCCATATCGGCTCTCTCTCCGCGCCAACATGCAATTTTCACGAGCGTTGCACCTCTTTTGAAGCCTTCCCTTATGGCGAGTTCCGCGTCTATCTCGTCTTTCTCTTTTGGATAGACTATCTTCTCGCTTCCTTTGACTTCGCCCAGAAACGAGTCAAAATCACCGATGATCACGTCTGGCTTCAAACCAAATTTTAGAAGATGCCTAGTTCCACCGTCGACACCTATCGACACATCGAAATCTATTTCCCTTAAATCCAAATCGCACACACCGTTTAGAGATAAAAGGTATACCATTTAGAGCCCCTTCCTGTAAAAGATCGAGATCCTTCCTCTTGTGAGATCCATCCCAAAATTGCCAACCTGAAGTCTCGCCTTTCCGTAGCCGGATCCAACGATGACTTCTATCCCCCTGTTTATATCCCAAAAGGACGTTCCTATGTATTTCTTTCCATCTTCTACGTCGAAAACGAGTGCGAGATCGTGGAATATCCTCAGGTATGTTTTCAAAAAAGGTCCTTTTTCAGCGTCCGATAGGAAGTATCCACCGTCAAGATCCACAACCCCAAGGAGTGAAATCGCTCCTCCAACTCTCAGATCATAGGATAGAACTGGAAAGTAATCTAGCCTTATCTTTAAAAGTACTCTGTCTTTGAACCAAGTCCACTTCCTCGCATTTTTGTATTCCTCGTAAAAGTGCATCACGGTCTTCGCGTAGTTTTTCGCAACAGTGGATGGTCCCCTCTTCCTCACAGCCCCTTCACCGTCGTGATAAGCCCAGAGGATCTCTGTTTTGTCCTTGAACTTCCTTGATAAGTACTTGATGTACTTGCATATGGCAAAGGAGGATGAAATCGGGTTGTACGGGTTGGATACCTTCAGCCACTTGGCTGTGCTCCTCACTATCTGGCCAACGCCGAGAGCTCCCGTTGGAGACGTTGCGTGAACCCTGAAGTTTGACTCGTTTCTTATGATCGCCTTGAGAAAATTCACATCGCATCCTGTCATGTGCAGGAATGGGTCACTCGGAAGCACTGGAACCTCAAAGGCCCTCACGTATTCAAGCCCAAAGAACGTTCCTCCATAAAGGTAGAGATAGCTATCCTCGGATCCGACCATCCATATGATATCAGCGAGCGGATCTGCAAAGATAACCAAAGATGCTAAAATTATCATGACAACTAGGATATTCCTCATCGTCACCACCCCTTGAGATCAATTATAACAGGAGGGGATACTGTGTATATCGGTGTGGATCAGGGAACTACCAGTACAAGGGCGATACTCTTTGACGATTCGTTCAGGGTTTTGAAGATATCGAGAAGGAAATTCAGGCAGATATATCCAAAAGAAGGCTGGGTTGAGCACGATCCGGATGAGATATGGGGAACGGTTATGAGCGTCGTTGAAGAAATCCTTTCAGGTGTCAACACGAAGGAAATACATTCCATTGGGATAACGAATCAAAGGGAAACCGTCGTTGCGTGGGATGTGAAGAGCGGAGAGATTCTCTACAATGCCATAGTCTGGCAGTGCAGAAGAACGGCGAAGAGGAGCGAGCAGCTGAGAAAGTTACATGGGGATATGATACACAGAAAGACAGGTCTCGTCGTTGATCCCTACTTCAGCGCGACGAAGATGGAATGGATGATGGAAAACATAGAGTCTGTCAAGAAGGCAAAGGAAAAGGGAACTCTGAGGTTTGGAACGATAGATTCGTTCCTAGCATGGAAGATGACCGGAAAGCACGTCACGGATCACACCAACGCTTCCAGAACGATGCTTTACAACGTAGAGAAAATGGATTGGGACGATGAGCTCCTCGAGCTTTTTAAAATACCTAGGTGGTCTCTCCCGGATATAGTGGATTCCGCGGGGGTTGTTGGAGGCACTATATGGGGTATTCCACTGTCTGGAATGGTTGGGGATCAGCAGGGAGCCCTCTTCGGCCAACTGGCTTTCGGTGAAGGAGATGTCAAGATAACTATGGGAACAGGGAGCTTCGTTCTGATGAACATCGGGAACTCTCCGGTGCTTTCGGAGAACGGTCTTCTGACCACCATTGGTTGGAAGATAGGAGATGAAGTGGTTTACGCACTTGAAGGGAGTGTTTTCATAACGGGAGCTTTGATAGATTGGCTGATATCTCTTGGAATGTTTGGATCCCCTCAGGAGATCAATCGTCTCGCGGAAGAGAAC
Organism: Thermotogaceae bacterium; assembly: GCA_027038385.1. Classification (GTDB taxonomy): domain Bacteria; phylum Thermotogota; class Thermotogae; order Thermotogales; family Thermotogaceae; genus WGAO01. Next base: position 7,036 of record JALVXE010000080.1, on the reverse strand, counting down.
GACAACGGTGGAGTGTATTTAGTCCCAGCGTTGACTGGTCTGGGAGCTCCTCATTGGGATCCTTACGCTAGGGGGCTCATGATAGGGATGACGCGAAAAACGTCCAAGGGGAACATTGCACGTGCGACTATCGAGTCAATTGCTTTCTCGATAAAGGAGCTAGTTGAGATAATGGAAGAAGATTCTGGGAAAAAAGTTAAGACTTTAATGGTGGATGGAGGTGTATCAAAAAGTGATATACTACTTCGGGTTCTCTCGACTTCCACTGGGATCACCATAGAAAGGCCGCAGAACATGGAGACAACGGCAACGGGCGCGGTGATGCTCTCGGCGATAGGGATAGGAGAGGTGGAAAAAAGCAGTTTGGGAAAGTACAAGATCGTTGACAGGAAATTCGAGGAAAAGAAAGGACTCGAAGAGGAGTTCGAGAGATGGAAAGAGGCGGTGAAAAGATCGAAAAATTGGAGTCGTTGAATCTCGATGATTTTTTAAAGTTCGCGGAAAAATTTTCGAAGGGTTTGAAAGACGGCGACATAGTTCTTTTGAAGGGAGAACTTGGGGCTGGAAAGACGACTTTCGTGAGGGGAATGGCTAAAGGACTTGGAATAGATCCTTCTGTTGTCAGAAGCCCAACTTTCACTTTGATGAACATCTATCCTGGTGAGATCACGCTCTATCATGTGGATCTGTACAGGCTGGGTGATCCATCACAGATGTTCTATGTAGGATTAGAAGAAGTTTTGGAAGAAGGAGATGGAATCTTAGCGGTTGAATGGGCGGATATGTTCAAGGATTTTTGGGATGAGGGCATTTGGGTAGAGATAGCGGTGAACGAAGATGGAACGAGGGACGTCCTTATAAGAAACACCTGAGGAGGTAATAGCGGATGGGATCACAGAAAAGGAATTTGGACAAATACGTGAGAGAGGAATCTAAACCCAAAGTTCCAAATACGCTGGCGGCGATCCCTCTCAGAAGCGGGACGGTCATATTCCCTAGCACGGTTGTTCCCTTCTTCGTTGGAAGAGACAAATCCTTGTCCGCACTCGAGGTTGCTATGGACGAGAGGGATGGATATATGTTCGTCGTTTCCCAGAGGGATCCGTCCGTTGAAGAACCAGACTTTGAGGATCTTTACGACGTCGGGACTATAGTGAAGGTACTTCAGATAGCGAAACTTCCAGATGAGACGTACAAGGTTCTCGTTGAGGGAATAGAAAGAGCGAGGATAGTCGAATTGCTTAGGTCTGAAGAGTACTTTGAATTTCGTCTTGAAGTTTTGAAGCCCAGGTACAGAAAGACGAAGAAACTGGAAGCCTTAATGAGAAAAGTCAAAGAACACGCGACGTCCTACTTCTCCATAACGAAAAAGCTTCCGCAAGAGGCTCTAATGGCGCTTGAGGATATGTCAGACCCAAACAGGTTTGCGGATTTCGTAGCTTCGATCCTCCCGGCGAAGTTGGAGTTCAAACAGCAGCTCCTGGAAACTATTCATCCTTACAAGAGACTTGAAAAGATCCTCACGTTTTTGATGAAAGAACTTGAAATTGTCAAGATAGAAGAAGAACTGGATAAGAAGGTGAGGGAGAAAATAGAAAAGAGTCAAAAAGAATACTTCTTGAGAGAAAAGCTCCGAGCCATTCAGGAAGAGCTCAAGGAGGAAGAAGATGCCGAGATAAGGGAGATAAAGGAGAGGATAGGTAAGGGAGATTATCCGGAATACGTCAAAGACAAAGCTATGAAAGAACTCGGAAGGCTTGAGAAGATGTCTCCTTATTCTGCTGAAGCGACCGTTGTCAGAACTTATCTAGATTGGATACTCTCTCTCCCATGGAATAAGAAGACAGACGATGAAATGGATATAAAGAAAGCCAGAAGAATCTTGGAAAAGAATCACTATGGTTTGGAGAAGGTTAAAGAGAGGATTTTGGAGTTCTTAGCGGTCAGGAAGATTTCAAAGAACTTGAGAGCCCCCATTCTGTGTCTTGTAGGGCCACCGGGCGTTGGTAAGACTTCTCTTGGAAGATCATTGGCCGAGGCTATGAACAGGAAGTTCGTCAGGATGTCACTGGGGGGATTAAGAGACGAGGCAGAGATAAAAGGGCACAGAAGGACATATGTTGGAGCTATGCCCGGAAGGATAATACAGTTGATAAGGAGAGCCGGATCGAAAAACCCGGTGATTCTCCTTGACGAGATAGACAAGATGGGAATGTCTTTCCAGGGAGATCCAGCAGCTGCACTACTCGAAGTTTTAGATCCTGAGCAGAATCGAGAATTCGTTGATCATTACCTTGAGATACCCTTCGATCTTTCCGACGTCGTATTCGTCGTCACGGCGAACGTCACACACACGATACCACCAGCTCTCAAAGATAGGATGGAGATAATAGAGATTCCGGGGTACACCGATAGGGAGAAGTACAGAATAGCTAAAGATTACATACTCCCGAAGCTCTTGGATGACCACAACGTCCTTGGGAAAGTCAAGATAACTTCCGGTGCAATAAAGAGGGTTATAGAAGAGTACACAAGAGAAGCCGGCGTGAGAAATCTGGCGAGATCTTTGGAGAAGATCGTGAGAAAATCCGCACTGAAGATCGTCGAAGGATCAGAATTTGTCAACGTGAGGGCTAAGAGCCTGAGTGAGTTCCTCGGACCGCCGCTATTCAGGGGAGATGAGACTCTCAAGGAACCAACCGTTGGGGTTGCTACGGGACTCGCCTGGACGGCTTACGGTGGCGTGGTAATACTCGTCGAGAGCGTTTCTTTCCCAGGCCGTGGAAACCTCGTACTCACAGGTCAACTTGGAGATGTGATGAAGGAATCCGCGAGGATAGCCCTGAGTCTTTCGAAAAAGATTTGCGGATCGAGATACAAGGAATTCTTCGAAAAAAGCGACCTTCACCTTCACGTTCCGGAGGGAGCTGTACCGAAAGACGGTCCTTCTGCGGGCATCACGATGATCACCTCCATAGTATCGACGGTCCTCAACAAAAAGATAAGGAACGATGTGGCAATGACGGGGGAAATAACCCTACGTGGAAGGGTCCTTCCAGTCGGAGGGATCAGGGAGAAGGTTATGGCTGCCATGAGATCAGGTGTAAAAACGGTGATAGTTCCAAGGGAGAACGAAAAGGATCTCTTGGAGCTTCCTAAAGAAGTGAAGGAGAAGATGGAGTTCAGAATGGTGATCGAGATAGGTGAAGTTCTAGACGAGGTGATAATCGATGAATAGAGCTTTCTACCTGGCGATGATGACGGTATTTGCCTTCCTCTTCTTGATCTCGTACTTTCTCTACGAGACTACAAAAAGTGATCTGAAGGATTGCAGGACAAGGGAAATCGCTTACAAAGCTTTGATAGACGGGGACTTTGAGAAATTCAGAAGTCTTATGAAAGATCTTCCAAAGCACGAACTGGATTACTACTCATCGAAGTTCTTTGATTTAGAGTTGTCGCTCGCAATAGAGGAGCGAAATTCCGGAAATTTTGGAAGAGCACTCAATCTCGTCAAAGAAGCTTCAAAGCTCATCTCCACAAAGTCGCAGCTCTCAAGGGTTCTCATATTGAAAGGGGAGCTCCTGATGAAGATGGGGAGGTATGACGAAGTTGTGAAAGATCTTGATACCTTCCTGAAGGACAAGACTATCCCAGATAGGGAGAGAGCGCTTGAAATTCTGAAAGAAGCAGCAGAAAGAGCGGGAAGAAAAGACATCGCTTTGGAGGCAGAAAGAGCTCTGAGCGGGAGGTGAATTTGATTGAAACGTAGAAATAGAGAAAAAGGATTGGTTTTCAAGATGGTTCTGGTGTCTGTTCTGATAACTGCTCCCATAATCATCATAATGACGAGTTACGAGGTTAGTACCTTTATAGATAAGGCGGCACTCTACTTGGAGAACACGCTTTTGAGGGAAAAGCTGAGGGTTCACGAAAAGTTGTCTGATCTGTCAAGACTCGTGGACAACGCCGTTTCCGACATAGTGAATGATCTAGCATCTGGTAGGAGTGTGAAGAGATACGACGATGTGATGAGAATAGAGATATCCGCAAAAGAGGCGCCATACGAGGGTAAGGGTTTCAGAATAACTAGGAAGGTGATAATCGGTGGAAGGCTTTACAACTTGTACATGTACATAAACCCGTCTGTGTTGAAGGGAATCGTGAAAGACAGAAATGGAAATGTCAGGATACTTATAGTGGATCCGAAAGGTAATGTTGTCCTTCCAAAAGAGCTCAGCGGAAAAACGCTCAAGCTTTTGGGAGCCCCGTTGGCTGGGATCAGGTTGAAAAAGTTCACGGATCTTTTGGAGAAATACGACATAGAGTTTGGGCGTATAGGAAGTGCGAAGTATTACCTCATGAACTTTCAGAGTCCCATATTCTCGGGATACAAGGTTTACATAGTAATGGATTACCAAAAGACTTTGGGTATAGTAGAAAGAAACCTGATACTGGCGTTCCTGATCGACTTTGCAATAGTCTTCGGTATAGGTCTGATGGTGTTTATATACGTCAGGAACCTAACATTCCCCGTTCAGAGGATAATCGATCAACTTAAAGACAGAAAGGTGAACGAGAGGTACGATGAGATAGATGTAGATCCAAGAATAGGAGAACTTAGAGATATGGTGATGATAATAAACGAGCTCCTTTTGAACATAAAGAAAAACCTTGAGGAGGCTCAAGAGAGGGAAAGGATACTTTCAGAGCTCCACAAAAAGGTTTCCATAGCGAAGGATAGATTGGTGAAGATAGATTCTCTCATAAGCGATCTGATGATGGTGGATGACAAAAAATCCGCTCTCGAGATGGCCATGATGGGAATAATGAGGATATTCCCAGAGATCAGTAGTGTTTGTTACGAATTCGAAGGCGAGGAAATTGGGAGAGAGACTGGGGGTGAATGCGGAGAGGGAACACCTGTTATCATTACAGTTGCCACAGAGGATGGTGAGTACAGGTTCTACATACACGGGGAAGTCGATCTCAACGAAGAACAGATCGGTATGCTCGACATATTCTTCAGCATAGCTGCTGCTATCGCCGAGAATAAAAACCTCTGGAATCAAATAGAAGCGTCGTACTTCTACTTGACTCAAAAGCTTTCAGAGGTGAGCGAAGTCTACGACGATGAGACAGGGAAGCACATAAAGAGAGTGGGAGAGTATTCCGCTCTCGTTGCAAAGGAACTTGGAATGGACAAAGATTACGTCGAAAAAATAAGGATGTTCTCGCAACTGCACGATATAGGGAAACTCAGAGTTCCGAGGGAGATACTGACAAAACCGGATAAGCTAACGCCGGAAGAAGTGGAAATCATGAGGAAACACACGATATACGGAGCGGAATTTCTGGGAGAGCAACCTTGGCTCAAGATGGCGAGGAACGTCGCACTTTACCACCACGAGAATTGGGATGGAACGGGTTACCCGTTCGGACTCAAAGGGGAAGAGATACCACTTGAAGCGAGAATAGTGAAGATAGCTGATATATACGATGCGCTTAGGTCTAAGAGGAGATACAAGCCCTCTTTTACTCATGAGGAGACCTTGAGAATAATCTTGGAAGGTGATGGAAGGACTATGCCTAGTCACTTCGATCCTCAGATACTCGAGGTATTCAAGAAGGTACACCTCAAGTTCAACGAGATATTCGAGCTCAACAGAGACTGAGGTAAGATGATGAGAAAGCTCTACAGGATGTTCACCACGATCTATTTCTTAGTGATAACCTTTCTCTATACCTCGGTTTATGGTGGGTTCGTTCTTTTTTGGGGGAAAATTCTGAAGGTGTTCAAAGGTGAAGAAGCTGCCAAAAAGTACGTCTTAAACGAAGTCAGGAAGTTCGGGATAAGAGCGTTCTCTTGGTTGATGTCTAGTGTGGAAGCGGAAGGGCTCGAAAACATCCCCGATGAGAACGTCCTCGTGGTTGCCAACCACCAGAGCCTGATGGACATACCATTAGTGCTTGGGTATGTGAAAAGGGGAGGATTCATAGCCAAGAAAGATTTGGAGAAGGTTCCGGGAATATCTTGGTTTATAAAATATATGGGCGGGGTTTTTATAGACAGGGAGAACCCGCGGCAGATAGCTTCGGAGATAAAGAAAGTTCTCAAGGGTATGAAAAATGGAAACACCTACATAGTTTTTCCAGAAGGGACGAGGACTGATGATGGAAGCGTTCGAGAATTCAAGAAGGGAAGCTTGATACTCGCCATGAAAACGGGAGTCAAGATCCTTCCAGTGGCCATATGGGGAACGATGTTCCTGGTTCCAAAGAGAAGTCTTCTCTTCGATCCAGGTAAGGTGTACATAAAAGTGCTTCCCCCAGTCGATCCCAAAAACTTTCATAGTGAGGGAGAGCTCATAGATTTCGTCAGGGATATGATAGTGAAAGCAGTGGATGAGCTCAGGAAAAAGGACCCTTCGGGAAGATCCGTAGTATAATGGCAGGGTTTTTGTAGTCCAAAAGGAGGTGCGTGTAGACCCCAAAGAAAGCCGCTAGGGTGATGAAAATGAGATCATCTCCTCCCAGGTTCATCCCCCATCTAGACCACGAGTACACAACACCTGCATAGAGAGCTGCGAATGTGCTCGTGTGAAGAAAACCTCTGTGCTTCAAAAATTTCAATAGGTACCCAAACAGAAAGCCACCGATCACCAAGATCGATAGATAGACGACGTCTCCCCAAGTTCCGAATTCGAAATACCTCTCGATCGGTTTGAAGTTCCAAAGACTCATCAAGAGCATCACGGGTATGAGGGCTTGAGCGAACCACCTCATGGGGGCAGCTTGAGCGTCTATGTCGGGAAGATCACCTCCTATGACGAAGATGGCATACGCCAAAACCAAGACCCCCACACCTGGTCTGTAGATGTCGTTGGTCAGAAGTCCTATGAGACGATACGCCGCGTAGTAAACTGGGAACATCATCACGGCGCCCGTTATGTGTCCTCTCAGGCTGGGCATCAGATCACTCCTCCATGGATTTGATGATTCCATTTACGATCGAATCATCTTCGACTGCAACCGC
>JALVXE010000079.1 GCA_027038385.1 Thermotogaceae bacterium | reverse complement strand
GATAAGATACTCTACGCGAACAAGAAAATACTGGAGATGGTTGGGGTTGAGAAGATCGAGGATCTTGAAAACTACAATGTGTTGAGTTTCACAACGAGTGAGTACAAAGAGATGGCTTACAGGAGGGCGAAGCTCGTTTTGGATACTGCCGCAAAGCTCCCACCGGCCATAGAGAAAGGATTCATGTTTGACGGGAGGGCGCTCACGGTGGTTGTGAACACTTTCCCGGTGATATTCAAAGGGGAAAAGGCCGTCATGATATTCATAGAGGATATCTCATCTTACATGATAAAGGAATCCGCGGAGAATTTCTTGAAGATAATATCGAGTCTCCTTTCGAGTCTTCTTCCAACTGGAAAAAGTCTGTGCAAGAACCTATTGAGCCTCGCAAAGAGCATACTTCCAGATATGAACATAGCCGTATTCGAGGTGAAGGGCGATAAATACGAGATGATATGTGGAAGGATTTTGAGTAGAGAGTACAGGAGCTTGGTGTTCTCTCCAAAAGATGTTCCGGTGGTTGAAAAATACGTTCTGGAGGGAAAGGATATACTCATTCCGGATGTAAATAAAGTTGTCAAAGATTGCAAATGCCCGTTTGGACTGGAGAAGGAAGAGATATCACACTACGGTTATCCAATAAAAGTGGATGGCAAGGTGAAGTTCGTTCTTGTGGCATCCAAAAAAGGATACAACTCGATAAAGCCTTATGAGATAGATCTTCTGAAAGTCGTTGTGAAGCACCTTGAGAGAAATCTCAACGTCGAGGTGCTTAAGAAAGAGATAGAGAGGTTCAAGGATAAGGCCTTCAAGGATACGCTCACCGGAGCCTACACGAGGGCGTTTTTCGAAGAGTGGCTTAAGTCGTACGAAGAGAAGCTCAGGAGGTTTGATGAGGTTTCTTCGGTGGTGATGATGGACATAGATTGCTTGAAAACTTTTAACGACACTTACGGTCACGAATTCGGCGACAAGATCCTGAAAAGATTCTCACAAGACGTCATGAAATCCATAAGGGATATGGATATACTCGTCAGGTGGGGAGGGGATGAGTTCGTGCTTCTCCTTCAAGGAGTTGAAGTCGAAAAAGCTCGCGAGATAATGAACAGGGTGAAATCTTCAGTGAAGGTGCCATTTTCTTACGGGATATCTTTCATGAGCAAGATGAAATCTTTCAAAGAAGCTTTCAGGGAATCCGACTCTGATCTGTACTCCAAAAAGAGAAAGAGGGAAGAATGTGAAGATGTCTTGGAGAAGTTCAGGGAGTTGACGGAGGGTGGCCTGTGAGGTACGCGGCTTTGTTGCTGATCGCTTTTGCTTCTTTTGTTTTCTCCCTTACGTTTAGAGTTGGATACTATGACAACTATCCGCTGTGCTTCTCGAAAAGCGGAAAAGCGGCGGGTTTTTACATAGACGTTCTTAACTACATAGCGAAAAAGGAAGGATGGAAGATAGAGTACGTTCACGGGGTGTGGGAAGACCTCATAAGAGAGCTCAGAGACGATGAGATAGACGCCCTGGTCGCGATAGCGTTCACTCCGGAGAGAGCGAGAACATTTCTTTTCAACTCAGAAACCTTCCTGTCGAACTGGGGGGTCGTCGTCTCTAGAAAGAAGATAGAGAACGTGTTCGAGCTAAAAGGCTTGAAATTAGCTCTTGTGAAGGATGACGTTTACGCTTGGGGCTTGATAAAGCTCCTGAAGAGCTTCAAAGTTAGACCGTCTCAGATCCTTCGCTTTGATACTTACTCAGAGGCTTTGAGGATTCTGTCCATGGGAAAAGTCGATGCAGCGGTTGTGAGCAGGATATCCGCGCTGATGTACAAGAGTCAATATCACTATCACATAACGCCGATAATATTCTCTCCCACCGAGCTCAGGATGGCCTTCTCAAGGAAATTCCCGTTTGCTGAAATGGTCGCAGGCCGTATAGATGAACATCTGAGAGAGATGAAAAAGGACGAGAATTCCGTCTATTGGAAGGCGGTCAGAAAATACCTGCTTGAGAAGAAAGAATTTCCCTTGGTGAAATTTTTGGGGATTTTCATAGCGATTCTAGCGGTGGTTGTGGTACTTCTTTTGTACCTTACGATCGTTCTGAGAAAGAAGAGCAAGACTCTGAAAGTGGCGAACGAGAACCTGAGGGCCGCCAATGAGCAGATAAAGGCCATGGGCTGCCAAATAAAGGATCTCTACGATGAGCTTCAGAGGACCTTCGATAAGTTTCAAGAAACCATTGAGATCGTTGCCAGCATCTCCACTCTCAACGTATCGGAGCAGGAGTTTTTGAAAAAGATATTGGATCTTGCGCTGGCTCTCATACCGAAGGCCAAATACGGATCGGTCTCTCTCATAGAAGGAGACGTTTGGAGATTCGTCTACGCGGTCGGTCACGACATAGAGATCCTCAAAAAACTGAATTTGAAGCGCGAGTACGCGTTTTTGAATATGGAAAAACCTTTGATAATAGACGAGATATTCCAGAGAGACAAAGACGTTATCCCAGAACCGGAGTACAGTATGATGAAGAGAGCATCAAAGCCCATGAAGAGCTCGCTCATAGCTCCAATCAAGATAGGTGAAGAACTGATAGGTTTCTTCTCTCTCGACATACCTGAAGGGAGCGAGGAATCCTTCAACAAACGGGATGCGGATATAGTGGGAAAGTTCGCCAGGATAGTCTCGAGCTTTTACGCGGTTAGAAGGTTCAAAGATATCGAGGAAAGGATGTACAAGGACATAGTAGTTATACTGGCTAAGGCTCTTGAATACTACGACTTATACACGCGCGGTCATTCAGAGAGGGTTGCGAACCTTTCAGAGAAACTTGCGAGAAAACTCGGACTTTCAGAGGATGTGGTCAGAAGGGTGTACTGGGCCGCACTCGTTCATGACATCGGAAAGATATACGTATCTCACAGTGTTCTGAACAAGCCATCAAGGCTGACCGATGAAGAGTAC